>NZ_JBEZNH010000035.1:51297-85046 GCF_040653115.1 Streptosporangium sp. NPDC048047
GCGAACCACACGCCGGCCGCGGCGCACAGCACGGCCGGCAGCAGGAGCGCGGCCGCCGGGCCCCCCGGGGAGCCGAGGCCGGTGAGGGCTCCCATGGCGGCGACGCCGAAGGTCGCCCCGGTCTGGCGGACGGCGTTGAGCACGCCTCCCGCGGATCCGGCCGTGCCCTCGGGGGCCGCGCCGACGACCGCGGCGGCCAGGGCCGGCAGGACGAACGACACCCCGAACCCGGTGAGCAGCAGCCCGGGGGCGAGCACGCCGTACCCGGCGCCGCTCCAGGCGGCCCAGCCGAGCACCGCGCCGCCGGCGGTCAGCAGCGCCGCGCCCGCCGTGATGGGCGCCCGCGGGCCGCGGCGGGCCGTGATACGGCCGGTCAGCGGCGGGTTGAGCGCGAACGGCAGGGTCAGCGGCAGGAACGCCAGGCCGCTGGCGACCGGGCCGAGGTGGTGGTCGTGGCGCAGCAGCAGAGGCAGCACGAACAGGTCGCCGGTGAGGGCGAAGTTCACCGCGGCGCCCACCGCCAGGCCGGTCCGCACCCCCCGGCCGCGCAGCAGCGCCGGGTCGAGGACCGGCGCGGGGCTGCGCCGCTCCCGCAGGACGAACGCGGCCCCGGCGAGCACGGCGGCCGCCGCGGAGACCGCCACGCGGGCCCAGGACGCGGAGCCGGCGGCGATCAGCGCGTCGGTCAGCAGCGCCAGGGTGGCGCAGGCCGCGAGCTGCGCCGTCCAGTCGACGCGCCGCTCGCCGCGCGGACAGGCCACCGCGCGTCCGGCGGTCGTGGCGAGCACCAGCAGCGCGAGCGGGACGTTGATCAGGAAAATCGCCCGCCAGCCCGCCAGCTCGACCAGGGCGCCGCCGGCGATCGGGCCCGCGGCGACCGCGGCCCCGCTGACGGCCGCCCAGGTCGCCACGGCGCGGGCGCGCCGGGCCGGTTCCGGGTACAGCCGCGCGATCATCGCCATCGAGGCGGGCACGCAGGCCGCCGCCGCGGCGCCGAGCACCGCGCGCACCCCGGCCAGCGCCCACAGCGCCGGCGCGAAGGCGCACAGCAGCGAGCCCAGGCCGAAGACCGCGACCCCGGCGCGGAAGACGCGGTGCGCGCCGTGGCGGTCGGCGACCGCGCCGGCCGTCAGCAGGAGGGCGCCGAAGACGACGGTGTAACCGGTGGTCGCCCACTGCAGGCCGGCGACCGAGGTGCGCAGCGAGGCGGCCAGGTCCGGCTCGGCGACCGACAGCACGGTCATGTCGAGGAGCACCATGAAGTACCCGAGCGAGATTCCCAGGAGCGCGAGCGGGCGCCCGGCCCGGCCGGCGGGCCCGGCGTATCCGGGATGTCCGGCGTGCCCGGGGTGCCCGGGGTGCCCGGCCCGGCTGGCGTGTCCGGCCCGGCCGGCGGGCCCGGCGTGTCCGGGGTGTTCGGGGTGTTCGGGGTGTTCGGCGCGTCCCGAACGCTCGGTCCGGGTGGCGTGTTCGGTCCGGCCGGTGTGGCCGTCCGGCCGTGTCGCGGCACCGTAGCCGCCGGGGGAAGGGGATTCGGCTGTGGTCATGGGGACCAACTGTCCGGTTCCCGGCTTCCCGCCTCCACCGGCCCGTCCGTACACTCCGTTCGGGAATTCCGAACGGAACGGGTGATCGGGGGGCGGCGTGGAGCTGCGCCAGTTGCGGACATTCGAGGCGGTGGTCCGCGGCGGCACGGTGACCGACGCGGCCAACGAGCTGGGGCTGGCGCCCTCCACCGTCTCCGAGCAGATCCGCGCGCTGGAGAGGTCGCTGGGCGTGGCGCTGTTCGAGCGGACGGCGCGGGGGATGCGGCCGACCGGCGCGGGTGAGCGGATGCTGGACTGGGCCCGGCGGCTGCTGGACGCCGCCGAGCAGGCGCGCCGCGAGGTGGCCGGGCTGCCGGGGGTGCTGCGGCTGGGCGCGCTGGAGACCATCGCCGCCACGCTCGTCCCCCGGGTGCTGGCCCGGCTCGCCGGGCGACGCCCCGGCCTGACCGTGGAGGTCGCCCCGTCGGTGAGCCGCGACGAGCTGCTCGACGGGGTCGCCGCCGGACGGCTGGAGGCGGCACTGCTGCTGGACACCGGGGAGGCGCTGGGCGACCTCGGCTTCCCGCCGCCCGCCGGGCCCCTGACGTTCCTCGACCTCGACCCCGTCCCCCTCGCCCTGGTCGCCGCGCCCGGTCACCCGCTGGCCGGCCGCTCCCCCGTCCTGCCCGGCGACCTGGACGGTGAGCGGCTGCTGGTCAACGTGCCGGCCTGCTCCTTCCGGATGGCCGCCGACCGGATCCTCGGGCCGGGCCCGGAGCGGGTCCGGGCCGGCGGGGTCGCGGTGATGCGGGCCTGGGCGGAGCGGGGGCTGGGGATCGCGCTGCTGCCGGAGTTCGCCGTGGCGGAGGCGCTGCGGTCGGGCGCGCTGACCCGGCTCGGCCTGGCCGCCCCGGACCTGCGGCTGCGGCTGGTCTGGCGCGGCGACCGGGAGGACCTGCCCGGCCTGCGCGACGTGCTGTACGCCGCCGCGGCCTGACCGCTTCGCCGTACCGTGAGGCGGTGGGCCGGCCGGCGACGGAGCCCGGCGGGATGTCAGGGGCCGACCGGGTGGCTCCCGGCATCTCTCATCGACGATCGACGACCATCGACCGCCGACCTCGTCCGGACGGCGGGGGACGGGGGCGGCGCCCCTCCCGGCCGGTCAGATGGTCCTGGCCAGGGCGCGGGAGATGCCCAGGGCGGCGGCCTTGACGACGGGGGCCAGGCGGGTGGGCTGGAACCGGGCCAGGGGGACGGAGACGGACAGGGCGGCGACCGCCATGCCGTCGCCGAACACGGGGGCGGCGATACAGGCTCCGCCGAGCTGGGCCTCCTCGCGCTCGTAGGCCAGGCCCGCCGCCTGGATCTGGCCGATGGTCTCCTCAAGGCGCTGCGGGTCCACGATCGAGTGGGGGGTCAGGCGGCGCAGGGGGCGGCCGAGGACCTCCTCGATCAGGTCGGGGCCGGAGTAGGCCAGCAGGGCCTTGCCGATCCCGGTGCAGGTCAGGGGGAGCCTGCCGCCGACGCGGGAGGGCAGGGCGAAGGTCTCCTGGCCGCGGATCTTCTCGACGTAGACGACGTCCAGCCCGTCGCGCACGCCCAGGTGCACGGTCTCGTGGGTGGCCTCGTAGAGGTCGTGCATGAAAGGCAGCGCCGCGTGTCTCAGATCCCGCTCGAGGGGCACGATGCAACCGAGTTCGAAGAGGCGGCGACCGAGGTAGTAGCCGTCCTCGCGGCGGGCCACCGCGCCGATCTCGGTGAGCTCGGTGAGCAGCCGGAAGGCGGTGGTCTTGGGCAGATGGCAGCGTTCGGCGACGTCGGCCAGCCGGAGGGGGCCTCCCGTGGGGCGGAACGAGTCGAGCACGAGCCAGGACTTCTCCAGGACCGAGAGGCGGTCGGGGTTCCGTGTCACGGAACGCATTGTTGCCGATGAACCGCCTTCACCTCTATACCCGTATCCAGTGACCAAGAGGGGTCCTACCCTGAGGAGAAGTCTTGTCTGACCAGGTGACCCACTTCATCGGTGGGGTGCCGGTCGCCGAGGGCGCGACGTTCGCCACGTACGACCCGGTGACCGGCCAGCCGGTACGCCGGGTCCACGAGGCGGACCGGGCCGTCGTCGACCGGGCGGTCGCCGCCGCCCGCGCGGCCCTGCCGGGATGGGCGGCGCTGCCGGTGGCCGAACGGGCCGCCTGGATGCGCCGTCTCGCCGACGCGATCGAGGAGCGGTTCGAGGAACTGGTGGCCGCGGAGATCGCCGACACCGGCAAGTCGATCACGCAGACCCGCACGCTGGACATCCCGCGGGGCGCGGCCAACTTCCGGTCCTTCGCCGAGATCGCGGCCCAGCGCCCGGAGAGCGCGTTCCACCTGCGGGACGTGCTGAGCTACACGGTGCGCAGGCCGCTGGGCGTGGTGGCGGTGATCGTGCCGTGGAACCTGCCGTTCCTGCTGGCGACCTGGAAGATCGGCCCCTCGCTCGTGGCGGGCAACACCATCGTGGTCAAGCCCTCCGAGCACACGCCGGGCTCGGTCGCGGTGCTGGCGGAGATCGCCGCCTCGGCCGGGCTGCCGCCCGGCGTCCTCAACGTCGTGCACGGGTTCGGCGGCGGCTCCACCGGCCAGTTCCTGGTGGAGCACCCCGGTGTGGACGCGGTCACCTTCACCGGCGAGAGCCGTACCGGGTCGACGATCATGAAGAGTGTGGCGGACCGGGTCAAGCCGGTCTCGTTCGAGCTGGGCGGCAAGAACGCCGGGCTGGTCTTCGCCGACGCCGACCTGGACGCGGCCGTCGAGGGGAGTGCGCGCTCGGTCTTCACCAACGGCGGCCAGGTCTGCCTGTGCACGGAGCGGCTCTACGTGGAGCGGCCCGTCTTCGAGGAGTTCACCGCGAGGCTGGCCGAGCGGGCGGGACGGCTGAGGTTCGGGCGTCCCGCCGACGAGGACACCACGATGATGCCGATGATCTCGGCCGAGCACCGGGACAAGGTGCTCTCCTACTACGAACTGGCCAGGGACGAGGGAGCCGGGATCCGGGCGGGAGGCGGCGTGCCGCGCTTCGGCGACGACCGCGACGGCGGCTACTACGTCGAGCCGACCGTGCTGACCGGGCTCCCGCGCGACTCCCGGGTGAACCGGGAGGAGATCTTCGGCCCGGTCTGCCGCATCGCGCCGTTCGACACCGAGGCCGAGGCCGTCGAGCTGGCCAACGACAGCGAGTACGGCCTGGCGGCGACGGTCTGGACCTCCGGCCTGGACCGGGCCCACCGGGTCGCCCGGTCGCTGGAGGCCGGACTGGTCTGGGTCAACACCTGGTACCTGAGGGACCTGCGCACCCCGTTCGGCGGGGTGAAGCTGTCGGGCATCGGCCGCGAGGGCGGCACGCACTCGCTGGACTTCTACTCCGAACCCACCACGATCACGATCAAGCTGGAGCCGGGACATGCCTGAGTGGAGCGAGGCCACCGACGTGCTCGTCGAGGCGGCCGACCGGCTGCTGGAGGCGGTGCGGAGCGGCAGACCCTGCCCGCCGGTGCGGGAGACGCTGCCGAGCCGGACCGCCGAGACCGGCTACGCCGTACAGGAGATCAACACCAGGCGGGCGCTGCACGACGGACGGCGGCTGGTCGGGCGGAAGGTCGGCCTGACCTCCCAGGCGGTCCAGCGCCAGCTCGGCGTGGACCAGCCGGACTTCGGCATGCTCTTCGCGGACATGGCCTTCCTCGACGGCCTGCCCATCCCGACCGGCCGTTTCCTGCAGCCCAGGGCCGAGGCGGAGATCGCGCTGGTCCTCAAGAGCGACCTGGTGGGCGGCCCCTTCACGGTGGCCGAGGTGATCCGGGCGGTCGACTTCGTGCTGCCCGCGATCGAGATCGTGGACAGCCGGATCGCGGGGTGGGACATCACGCTCGTGGACACCATCGCCGACAACGCCTCCAGCGGCGCCTTCGTCCTGGGCGGCACGCCCGTCCCGCTCACCGGCCTGGACCTGCGCCTAGCCGGGATGACCATGAACCGGCGCGGTCAGGAGGTGTCCACCGGCGCGGGCGCGGCCTGCATGGGGCATCCGCTCAACGCCGCCGTCTGGCTGGCCGGCGCGCTGGGCGGCAGGGACTTCCCGCTGCGCGCCGGGGACATCGTGCTCACCGGCGCGCTCGGCCCGATGGTGGCCGTCGAGCCCGGCGACGTGTTCGAGGCCGTCATCGACGGCCTCGGCTCGGTGCGGGCGGTCTTCTCGTGACCCACGACGAGCCCGGCCGGGACGCCCGGCGGATCAAGATCGCGATCATCGGCTCCGGGAACATCGGCACCGACCTGATGTTCAAGGCACTGCTGTCCGAGCGGGTCGAGGTCGTCGCCATGGCGGGGATCGACCCCGGCTCCGACGGCCTCGCCCGCGCCCGCCGGCGCGGGGTGGCGACCACCCACGAGGGGGTCGAGGGCCTGGTCGGGCTGCCCGGATTCGCCGGCGTGGACGTCGTCCTCGACGCCACCTCGGCGAAGGCGCACCTCCACAACGACCGGGTGCTCGGCGAGCACGGCAAGCGGGTCATCGACCTGACTCCCGCCGCCGTCGGGCCCTACGTGGTGCCTCCGGTCAACCTGGACGCCCATCTCGCCGAGCGGAACCTCAACATGGTCACCTGCGGCGGGCAGGCGACGATCCCGATCGTGGCGGCGGTGGCCTCGCAGACCCCCGTCCGGTACGCCGAGATCGTCGCCTCGATCGCCTCCAGGTCGGCCGGCCCCGGCACCCGCGCCAACATCGACGAGTTCACCGAGACGACCTCCCGGGCGATCGAGGAGGTCGGCGGGGCCGCCAGGGGGAAGGCGATCATCGTCCTCAACCCGGCCGAGCCGCCGCTGATCATGCGCGACACGGTCTACTGCCTGGTCGGCGACTGCGACGAGGCCGCCGTGGCGGGAGCCGTACGGGCCATGGCGGAGAAGGTCCGCGACTACGTGCCCGGCTACCGGCTCAAACAGGACGTACAGTTCGAGAGGATTCCGGAGGGCGAGCCGCTGCCCGACGGCGGGCGGGACGGCGGGACCAAGGTGAGCGTCTTCCTGGAGGTGGAGGGCGCGGCCCACTACCTGCCCGCCTACGCGGGGAACCTGGACATCATGACGTCGGCCGCGCTGCGCACCGCCGAGCGGCTGGCCGAGCCGCCGGGCCGTACCGGACGGACCACGGAGGTGGACGCGTGAGGCTCTACGTCCAGGACGTGACGTTGCGGGACGGCATGCACGCCGTCCGGCACCGCTACACCACGGCCCAGGCCGCCGAGATCGCCGCCGCGCTGGACGCCGCCGGTGTGGCGGCCATCGAGATCGCCCACGGCGACGGCCTCGCGGGGGGCAGCTTCAACTACGGCGCGGGCGCGCACACCGACGACGAGTGGATCGAGGCGGTCGCGGGAGCCGTACGGCGGGCGCGGCTGACGACGCTGCTGCTGCCCGGCATCGGCACCATCCACGACCTCAGGCGGGCCCACGCGCTCGGCGTGACCTCGGTCCGGGTCGCCACCCACTGCACCGAGGCCGACATCTCCGCCCAGCACATCGCCACCGCGCGTGAGCTCGGCATGGACGTCGCCGGCTTCCTGATGATGTCCCACATGGCGCCGGCCGACGAGCTGGCGCGGCAGGCCAGGCTCATGGAGTCGTACGGCGCGCAGTGCGTCTACGTGACCGACTCCGGCGGCCGGCTGACCATGGACGGGGTCCGGGACCGGGTCCGCGCCTACCGCTCGGTGCTCGACGAGGGCACCGAGATCGGCATCCACGCCCACCACAACCTGGGACTGGGCGTGGCGAACTCGGTCGTGGCCGTGGAGAACGGCACCTGCCGGGTGGACGCCTCCCTGGCCGGGATGGGCGCGGGCGCGGGCAACTGTCCGATCGAGGTGTTCGTCGCGGTGGCCGGCCTGATGGGCTGGGAACACGGCTGTGACCTGCACGCCCTGATGGACGCGGCCGACGACCTGATCAGGCCGCTGCAGGACCGGCCGGTCCGGGTGGACCGGGAGACGTTGACGCTGGGCTACGCCGGGGTCTACTCCAGCTTCCTGCGGCACGCCGAGGCGGCGTCGGCGCGCTACGGGGTCGACACCCGGACCATCCTGACCGAGGCGGGCCGCCGCCGGATGGTCGGCGGCCAGGAGGACATGATCGTGGACATCGCACTGGACCTGGCACGCGCGGAGGGGACCTCATGAGGCAGGCGTTCGGCTCCGGCCGCGGGGAGGGCTCCGAGGCCGGTGTACCCGGCTCCGCGTCCGGCGTTCCCGGCTCCGCGTCCGGCGTTCCCGCTGTTCCCGGCTCCGTCAGGGAGGAGGAGACCCCGTGACCGACATCCACAGGCTCGCCGCCGTACTGGACGAGGCCGCCCGTACCGCCCGCGCGGTGCCGCAGCCCGAGCAGGGCTACGACGTGGCCGCCGCCTACCAGGTCCAGGAGGAGCTGCTCCGGCTCCGGCTGGAGCGGGGCGACCGGCTGGCGGGGGTGAAGCTGGGCTTCACCAGCGAGGGCAAGCGCCGCCAGATGGGCGTGCATGACGTGATCTTCGGTCGTGTTCCGGAGTCGTCGGCCATTCTTGACGGCTCATACGCTGATATATCGAGCTACATCCATCCCCGTGTCGAGCCGGAGGTCGTCTACCTGATCGGCCGCCGCATCGCCACGGTCGCCGACGCCCTCGCGTCCGGCGCCGTCGCCGCGGTCGCCCCCGGCATCGAGGTCATCGACTCGCGCTACGAGGACTTCCGTTTCTCCCTGCCGGACGTGATCGCCGACAACACCTCGGCCGCCGGATACGTGGTCGGCCCGTGGCAGCCCTACGATCCCGCCCGCTGGAACCTCGGCGTCGTCTTCGAGATCGACGGCCGCCCCGTCCGGACCGGCTCCACCGGCGCCATCCTGGGAGACCCGCGCCGGGCCGTCGCGGAGGCCGCGCGCCTCGCCGGGGCGAACGGGGTGGTCATGGAGCCCGGGTGGATCCTGCTCGCCGGCGCCGCCACGCCCGCCGAGCCGCTGGCCCCCGGAGCCCATGTCAGAGCGGAGATCCAGCACCTGGGTTCGGTCTCCTTCACCGCGTCCGGGGGGCAGCCGTGACCGACGGGCTCGTCGTCCGGGGGGTCGTCCAGGGGAAGGCCACCCCGCGCGGAAGGTTCCCGCACGTCAAGCGGGCCGGAGACTTCCTCTACGTGTCCGGCACCAGCTCCCACAGGCCGGACGACACGATCGCCGGGGCCGCGGCCGACGAGTCCGGCACGGTCACGCTCGACATCGCCGAGCAGACCCGGGCGGTGATAGAGAACATCGGTGACATTCTCAAGGCGGCCGGGGCCGACCTGAGCGACCTCGTCCAGATCACCGCCTACCTGGTGAACATGAACGACTTCGGCGGCTACAACGCGGTCTACGCGGAGTACTTCGACGAGACCGGTCCGACCCGTACCACCGTGGCCGTCCACCAGCTGCCCCACCCCCACCTGCTCATCGAGATTCAGGCCGTGGCCCACCGGCCGGAGGAGCGACAGTGATCCCCCCCATCGACTTCGGCAAGTGGATCGACGAGCACGCCCACCTGCTCAGGCCGCCGGTCGGCAACAAAATCATCTTCGAGGGTTCCAGCGACCTCATCGTGATGGTCGTCGGCGGCCCGAACGCGCGGACCGACTTCCACGTCGACCCGTACGAGGAGCTCTTCTACCAGGTCCGCGGCAACATGCACATCAACGTCATGACGCCCGAGGGGCCGGACACCGTCCACGTCCGCGAGGGCCAGATGTGGCTGCTCCCGCCGAACATGCCGCACTCGCCGCAGCGTCCCGAGGAGGGATCGGTCGGCTTCCTGGTGGAGCGGATCAGACCGGAGGGCGTGCTGGAGAAGTTCCGGTGGTACTGCCAGGAGTGCAACGCCGTGGTCCACGAGGTCGAGCTCCAGGTCCGTGACATCGTGGCCGACCTGCCGCCGATCTTCCAGGCCTTCTACGATGACGAGAAGGCCCGCACCTGCGACGACTGCGGCGCGCTGCACCCGGGCAAGGGATGACCCTTGATCATCGACGTCCACACGCACCACGTCCCCAGGGGCTGGCCGGACCTCGGCTGGCCGGGGGCGCCCCGGCTCCGGGTGGAGTCCGAACGGGAGGCCATGATCCTGCTCGGCGACCGGGAGTTCCGGCGGATCCAGGACGACTGCTGGAACCCCTCGGCCCGCCTGGAGCAGATGGACGCCGACGGGGTGGACGTCCAGGTCGTCTCGCCGACACCGGTGTTCTTCTCCTACGAACGCCCGGCGGCGCAGGCCGCGGGGGTCGCCAGGATCTTCAACGACCTGGCTCTGGAGATCTGCGCGTCCGAGCGGCTGGTGCCGTTCTGCCAGGTGCCGCTCCAGGACCCCGACCTGGCCTGCGCCGAGCTGGACCGCTGCCTGGCCGCCGGGCACGCGGGCGTCGAGATCGGCAACCACGTCGGCGACCGTGACCTCGACGACGAGGGGATCGTCCAGTTCCTCCAGCACTGCGCGGCGGTGGGCGCGCCCGTCTTCGTCCACCCGTGGGACATGCCGGACGGCCCCCGGCTGCGGCGCTGGATGGCCCAGTGGCTGGTCGGCATGCCCGCCGAGACGCACCTGTCGGTGCTCGCCCTGATCCTGGGCGGCGTCTTCGACCGGGTGCCGGACTCCCTGAGGATGTGCTTCGCGCACGGCGGCGGCTCGTTCGCCTTCTGGCTCGGCCGCTTCGAGAACGCCTGGCACCGCCGTAACGACCTCGTCGGGGTCTCGGAGTTCCCGCCCTCCGCCTACCTGGAGCGCTTCAGCGTGGACTCGGTCGTGTTCGACGAGCGGGCACTGCGGCTGCTGGTGGACACGATGGGCGAGGACCGCGTCATGCTCGGCTCCGACTTCCCCTACCCGCTGGGCGAGTCACCGGCGGGATCGCTGATCCGGGGGGCCGGGTTCCTCTCCGACGGCGCCCGCGCCAAGCTGCTCGGCGGCAACGCCGCCCGGTTCCTCGGCCGGTGACCCCGTGCTGTCACCGCACCGGGTGACGATGCGGTCCCCGCCCGGCGGGTCCGGCGCCGTCCGGCCCGCCATGTCGAGCGGAGGTTCCGTGTCCCGGAACCTCCCGATGCTCTGACCTTCGCCGATGCCGGATGATGGAGAGGCTGGTAAGCACCTGACCGGGAGATGATTCGTGACCATCAGCCGTGCGGACTGCGTCGCCCTCGACGCGGACGACCCCCTCAAGCACCTCAAGGACGAGTTCGTCCTGCCCGACGGGACGATCTACCTGGTCGGGAACTCGCTCGGCGCCATGCCCCGTGCGGCCGTGGCCGCCACGGCGCGTGTCGTGGAGGAGGAGTGGGGCCGGCGACTGGTCGGCGGCTGGAACTCCGCCGGCTGGTTCGACCTGCCGCTGACCACCGGCGACCGCCTGGCCCCGCTGATCGGCGCGGGCCCCGGACAGGTGGTGGTGGGCGAGAGCACCTCGATCGCCATCGTCAAGGCGGTCTCGGCCGCCCTGGGCCTCCGCTCCGGCCGCCGGGTGATCGTCTCCGACCTGGCCAACTTCCCGACCGACCGCTACATGGTCGAGGGCCTCGTCAAGACGCTGGGCGGCTACGAGGTGCGCGACATCGGGGTCCTCGACGAGGCGCTGGGCGACGACGTCGCCTGCGTGCTGATGTCGGAGGTGGACTACCGGACCGGAGAGCGCCACGACACCGCCGCGGTGACCGCGAAGGTCCAGGCGGCGGGCGCGTTGATGATCTGGGACCTGTGCCACAGCGCCGGCGCCTTCCGGGTCGACATGTCGGCGGCCGACTTCGCGGTCGGCTGCACCTACAAGTATCTCAACGCCGGCCCGGGGGCTCCCGCGTTCGTCTACGTCAACCCGCGGCACCACGACCGGGCCGAGCACATGCTGACCGGCTGGCACGGCCACGCGGCGCCGTTCGCGTTCGAGCCGGGCTACCGTCCCGCGGAGGGCGTCCGGCGCTTCGCGGTGAGCACCCCGCACGTGCTGTCCTACGCCCCGCTCAACGCGTCGCTGGACATCTGGGAGCGGGTGGACCTGGAGCGGGTCCGGGCCAAGAGCGTGGCCCTGACGTCGCTCTTCATCGACCTGGCCGAGGAGCTCCGCGCGCCGTACGGGCTTGAGCTGGTCACCCCCCGGGACCCGGAGCGCCGCGGCAGCCAGGTCAGCCTCCGCCACCCCGACGGCTACCCGGTCATGCGCGCGCTGATCGACCGCGGCGTCCACGGGGACTTCCGCGCCCCCGACATCCTGCGCTTCGGCTTCGCCCCGCTCTACATCGGCTTCGCCGACGTCTACGACGCGGTCGCCACGCTGGCCGAGGTGCTGGAGAAGGAGCACTGGCGCGACGAGCGGTACCAGCGGCGCCTGGCCGTCACTTGAGCCGGCGTTCCGTGAGATGGAACCCTTCCTGTTCCATCTCACGGAACGGGACGTGGCCGGCGGGGGACGGAACCGAAAGCCTGAGGGTGTTCCTCCCTTTCCTGTGAAAGGTCGCGCCATGCGCCACTTCCTCCGGTATGCCCTGATCACCTCCGGCGTCGCGGGTCTCGTCCTCGCCTCCGGTACGGCGGTGCGGGCAGCGGCCCCCGACGATCCGAACATCCCCTCCGTCTGCGGTGACCGCCGCCCGGCCGAGCCCCAGGCCGGCACGTACGGCATGCAGCTCGACGGCACCTTCCGGCACCCCTCCCTGACCCCGGCGGGCGAGGAGCGCTTCTCCTTCCCCGGCGGCGCCCAGGACCTGTTCGGGAAGACCGAGGGCTACGACCCGAAGTCCTACCTGGAGGGCCCGATCAAGCTGGAGGCCGCCTACCGAGGCGCCGGGTTCACCCCGGACTACTTCCACAGCTGGCAGAACATCGTCGACTTCGACGGCCGCCGCTACCTGTTCCAGTACGACCGGAGCGAGGGCCGCGTCTACGACGTGACCGACGTCAGGAAGGTCAAGATCGTCGAGTCGCTCAGCCGCAACGACATCAAGGCCGAGTACGGTGAGAACGTCGAGCTCAAGGACGGCAGGGACTGGAAGGCCCACGACTACTGGGGCGCCTCCACCATCCAGTGGAACACCAGGCTCGGCGCCTACGTCATGGTCCAGAGCTTCGAGCAGAAGCGCCAGGTCGGCGAGCTGGGCGACTCGGTGGAGCACTCCAAGTTCCACAACGCCGAGGGCGTCGAAAAGCTCCGTGAGACCACGAGCTTCAAGGGCTTCAAGGTCTACCGGCTCGACGGCCCGCGCAAGAGGGACTGGAGGCTGCTGGCCACCGTCACCACCGACGGCTCGGCGGCCGACCCGCTGAACGCGCCGGTCGACGGGCCGCAGCAGGGCTCGGGCTCGCTGGACGTGCCGTACTGGACCGGCGGCAGGTACATGTTCGTCGCCGCCGCGCCACTGGACACCTGGAGCAACACCGAGGTGCCCACCTACCTGTACTCGGCCGGCTACCAGGCCTACGACATGTCCGACCCGGCCAGGCCGAAGAAGATCGGCGAGTGGCACCGGAAGGGCCAGGTCGCCGGCGAGTCCGCCGACTACGCCAGGAACCCGCGCTGCGGCAACCAGACCTCCTGGATGGGCGCGCGCATGCCGCTGTTCATCCCCGAGCCGGTCGAGGAGGGCGGCAGGTACGGCTTCGCGGCCCTGGGCGGCTACGGCCTGTCGGTGCTGGACATCTCCGACCCGGCCAAGATGACCGAGGTCTCCCACATGGACCTGCCCATGTCGGTCGGCGGCACCGAGGCGGACAACGTGGACGTCTCCCAGTTCGAGAGAACCGGCATGATCTACGTCTCCGGCTACCCGCTGGGCGAGGACTGCCACGAGCCCTACAAGGACATCTTCCAGATCGACGTCCGCGACCCGGCCAAGCCCCGCATCGTCGGCGCCCTGCCCCGGCCCGAGCCCGCCGCGGCGGCCCCGTTCGGCGACTACTGCCAGCGCGGCGGCAGTTTCGGCCCCAAGCGCTCGGGCTACTACACCTCGCCCGGCGAGCCCAGGCAGGGCCTGCTGCCGTACGCGTTCTACAACGCGGGCGTGCAGTTCTTCGACACCAGCGACCCGAAGCACCCGAAGATCGTCGCGCAGTTCGTCCCGGCAGGCTTCGCCAAGGGCGTGCCCGACTACGCCCTCGGCAACCAGACCCACGGCATCTACGTCGAATGGGACCGCAAGATCGCCTGGGTCTTCACCAACGACGGCATCTACGCGATCTCCTCGAAGAAGCTGCTCGGCACCCCCAACCTGGGCAGGCCGGCCAAGCCGTTCCGCACCAGCGCCCGGTGACGCCCCACCCGGCCGGGACGCCTCCGCTCCCGGCCGGGTGACCGCGGGGACTCCCCCGGACGCGCAGGACGAACGCGCCTGCAAGGCGCTTCGCGTCGTCCGGCGCTCAGGGAGCCCCCGTTCCACACCGGCCACCTCGGCGGTCACGGCCGGCGTGCCCTGCCCGGCGGCGGATCAGCCGGTGACGGAGGCGGCGCCGGAGGCGATGTCCACGCCCGCCGCGCGGCGGGTCTCCTCGTCCTCCAGCACGATGTACGGGTCGTTCATCTCCACCCAGCCCAGACCGGGCGGGCAGCGGTCGTAGCCGAGGAGCCGCCTGACCTCCTCGGGGTAGGCCAGCACCTTCTCCCGGGGCACCGCGAGGTACTGGTTCTCCTCCTGGCGGAGGTTGCCCAGGTCCAGCGAGATGGTCATGCCGGTGCGCGGCACGGTGGTGACGTTGCGGCCGCCGCCGTGGTAGACGCCGCCCAGCCAGATGAGGCACGACCCGGCCGGCATCTCGGTGGGGATGGCCTCCGCGGCCTTCGGCGCGCGCTCGTCGTCCCAGTGGTGACTGCCCGGGATGACCAGGGTGCCGCCGTTGTCGGCGGTGAACTCGCTCATCGCGAGCATCATCTGCACCCGGCTGGCCGGGCCCGGGTGCGAGCGCAGGTGCAGCGCGTCGTCGCGGTGCAGGGGCTGCTTGCCCTGGCCCTGGTGGATCTGGATCAGCTGCGTGGCGCTGATCTGGATGGTGGGGATCATCTCCTGCCGGGACCTGCCGATCCACATGGGGATCGGCCGCTGCATGATGGCCCGGGCCGCCCCCAGATAGAGGCGCTGGGTCACCACCGGCGTCAGGCGCGTGGTCCGGGCGAACAGCGAGGAGACCCGCCTGGTCCGCAGGCCGTCGTACCAGTTGTCGCTGTAGTCGTGGGAGTCCAGGCACGGACCGAGGTCGTCCCACAGCCCGGCGAGGGTCTCCTGGTCGACGAAGTCCTCGACGACGACGGCCCCGTCCCGTTCCAGGATCTCGACGACGTCGTCGAGATCGGCGTCCGGCCTCACCCTGATCAGGCCAGCCATGGTGAACCGCCTTTCTCCGCGATCCTTCTCCGTGCTCGTTCGATGCTCGTTCCGTGCTCGTTCCGTGCTCGTTCGGTGCTCGTTCCGTGCTCGTTCGGTGCTCGTTCCCGTCCCCGGTACGGCCGGCGGGCGCCCGGCCCGCCGGCCCGTGCCCGCCGTACGGGCGCCCCCGGCCTCGCGGCGGGCGGCCGTACGGCGGGCCGGTCCCTCAGCGCAGCTCGACGTCGCTCCGGGCGACGGCGCCGACGAACTCGCCGCGGGACAGCGCCGCGGCCACCAGCTCGATGTCGTCGGACATGTAGCGGTCGTGGCTCAGCGTCGGCACCAGCGACCGCACCGCCTCGTAGGTCGCCTTGCCCGCCGGGCTGAGCCGGTCGTAGCGGCCGGACACGTCCACCGCCTGCGCCGCGGCGAGGAACTCCACCGCGAGGATCCTGGTGTTGTTCTGCATGACCCGCCGCGCGTTGCGGGTGGCGATCAGGCCCATGCTGACGACGTCCTGGTTGTCACCGTTGGACGGCACGCTCTGGGTGCTGGCCGGGCCGATGGTGCGGTTCTCGGCGACCAGCGCGGTCGCCGGGTACTGGGCGCCGGCGAACCCGCTGTTGAGACCGGGGTCGCCCGCGACGAGGAACTCCGGCAGGCCGTTGCTGAGGTGCCGGTTGAGCAGCCGGTTGGTGCGGCGCTCGGAGAAGACGCCCAGCTGGGTGAGGGCGATGGTGAGGAAGTCCATCGCGAAGGCGACCGGCTGGCCGTGGAAGTTGGCCCCGTGGAAGACCTCCTGGCCTTCGAAGACCAGCGGGTTGTCGTTGGAGGAGTTCAGCTCGGTCTCCAGGACGTCCGTCACGTGGTACAGCGTGTCGCGGACCGCGCCGACGACCTGCGGGATGGCGCGCAGCGTGTACGCCTTCTGCAGGTAGACCTCGGTACGGTGCACGCCGCCGTCCGCGTCCTCGCCCGAGTCGCGCCGGGCGGCCTCGCGTGCCTTCAGGGCGCGCAGGCGGTCGGGGTCGGCGCTGAGCGCGCGACGCAGGTCGCTGTGCTCGACGGCCAGCTCGCTGCCGTGCAGCAGGGTCCGCATGTTCGCCGCGCTGTCGATCTGGCCCCGGTGCGGGCGGGCGATGTCGTGCCCCTCGGCGCCGAACGGGCTGGTCGAGCTCTGCAGGACCTCGCAGATCAGGGCGGTGACGATCTCGGCCTGGCGGATCTGGTCCATGGCGCGCCCGGCCAGCAGGCAGCCCACGCCGGTCATCGCGGAGGTCCCGTTGATCAGCGCGAGCCCCTCCTTGAACCGCAGCTGCAGCGGCTCGATGCCGAACTCCCGCAGGACCCGCGCGGTCTCGACGCGGCGTCCCTCGCGCAGGACGTAGCCCTCGCCGATGAGGGTGGAGGCGACGTGCGCGAGCGGGGCCAGGTCGCCGCTCGCGCCGAGGGAGCCGATCTCGGGGATGGCGGGGGTGATGCCCAGGTTGAGGTAGAGCGCGAGGCGCTCCAGCAGTTCGGGGCGCACCGCCGAGTAGCCCTTGGACAGGGCGTTCAGCCGGGCCGCGACGACCGCCCTCGCCTCGTCCTGGGCGAAGGTCGGGCCGACGCCCGCGCTGTGGCTGCGGACCAGGTTGGTCTGCAGTTCCACCTCCTTGTCGGTGCCGACCAGCATGTAGATCATCTCGCCGTAGCCGGTGGTCACCCCGTACACGGGGATGCCCTGCTGGATGATGTCCTCGAACATGCGGCGGTTGGCGGCCGCCTTGGACAGCGTCTCGGAGGAGACGACGCAGGCGGCGCCGTCCTCGGCGACCTGCCGCACGGCGGCGATGTCCAGGGTCTCGCCATCGAAGTCGACCGACGTTTGGGTCTCGACCAGAGTCAAGTTTCTCACCTCGCCAGAGAGGGGCTAACGGCTTCAGCGGGTACGGCTTGCGCGTCGACCGGAGCGGCCGTGCGTGCGCGGGACGTCGGGTCGCGACGTGAATTCCCCCACGGCAGCGAATTACGGCCGAAAATAGCGGTCGATGTTCCGCGTGGAACGACGTCGGCCGAATTCCGGCGCGAATACCGGGGAGCATGGGCGGTGTCGTCGCCGGCGGCTCCCGCGGCATACGGGATATGCGCGGTCCTCACCACGACATCGTCACGTCCGGGCGTCACCCGGTGCATCTTCTGGCGTGCTGGCCACCGGGCACGCCGCCCGCCGTGCGGTGCCGCGCCCCCTCCTGCCTGGTCATTCGATGATGCGCGATCCCGGAGGCGCAGGTGCGCGGAACGGATGACAGGAAGCGGCAACCGGAGGACAACATGTTGCATCCGTCGCGTCTTGCCATCGGGCCCCGCCGGACGCACAGTTTCCGCATGAGAGAAAACCAGCGCATTATTGAATCGCTTCAGAAGTCCCGCAACGGGACGACGTGGGACTAGAAGAATGAGCTGCGTCCCGGCCGCCGTCCTTCTGCGCGGCGGGGGCGGAAACCGACGCGGCCGCTTCGCCGGCGGCGACGTCGCGGAGTTCCCCGCGGGCGCCCGGCGCCGCGCGCGACGCGGCGGCGCACGAAGAACCGCGGGGACCGGCCGTGACGGCCGGATCCCCGCGGACGGGACGAAGGGGCGGGGGAGGTTACCGGCTCACTCGGGTCTCGGTGCCCGCCAGCACGTTGCCCGGGTCGGTGGCGACCAGGACGAACGACGCCCCGGAGGGGTCGGCGTACACGTTGAAGTTCGCCGAGCCGTCGCCCAGGTGGAACGACGCCTTCCCGCTGCAGTCGCTCTTGATGCTGTAGGAGAGCGTGATCGGGGTGTGGTCGTTCACCAGGGCGTCCTTCACCACGAAGGTGGCGATGCCGGTGCCGCCGCCCTTGCCGTCGAAGTAGTCGAGGCCGCCCGTGGAGATCGGGATGCTCTCGCCGCCCGGGGGCACCGACGTGCCGTTGGCGCCGAAGATGTAGTGCCCCTTCAGCGTGGCGTTGCTGCACCGGATCGTCGACTCGCCGGGCGCGGCATCGGCGTTGGTGGGTCCGACGAACGGGAGGATGCCCGCGGTGGCCAGGGCGCCGGCCGAGACGAGGACGGCGATGCTCTTGCGCGGGCCGATCCTGGAGATGAGTGATCGGGGCATGGGGCGCTCCACTTCTGGATGTCCGGGGGCGTGAAAGGCTCAGACGCGCTGGAAACACTGACATCGTTCGCAGACCGGCGCTTCTTCTTCCTTGCGGTCATGGCGCTTTGTTTCCGGCCGTGATGGCGGCGCCCCCGAGCGGGTCAACGGGCGGTGAAGAAGGCTTCCAGGATGGGGGCGAAGACCGCCGGGTCCACGGCGTGACTCTGGCCCTCCAGGGTGAGGTGCCGGGCCCCCGGCAGGACGGCGGCGAGCGCCCGCGCGCCGGTGCGCAGGTAGTCCCTGCTCCGGCCGCCGTCCGCGACGAGGACGGGGGCGGTGACGCAGCTCCACCTGTCGGCCGGCAGCGGCCTGCCCGCCATGGTGGTCCTCATGACCGCGCCGTCGTAGGCGAGGGTGTGGGCCACGGCCTCGAACGCCCGCCAGCCGGCCGTGCTCCGGCTGCGGGCGACGGCCTCGGCGGGCACGCCCGCGGCGCGGGTCATGAAGAACTCCACGGCCTCGCCCCGCCGTCCCCCGGCCACCAGCCCGTCGAGCCTGGTCACGTAGTCGTCGGGCAGCGGCGGGCGGGTGGCGTCCACGACGAACGGCGGCTCGTACAGCGCCAGCCTCGCGATGCCGGGCAGCCGGCGGGCCGCGTCGAGGGCGATGACCGCGCCGGAGGAGAACCCGCACACGAACACCGATCCGCCCGCCTCGGCGATGACGGCCTCCAGGTCCTCGACCTCCCGGGCGACCGCGTAGGGGGCGGTGTCGCCGCTGTCGCCCCGCCCCCGGCGGTCGTAGCGGTAGACGGTGAAGCGCGGGGCGAGCAGCTCGGCCAGCCGTTCCGAGACCGGGTCGAGCGACCGGTGGCGCAGCGCCCCGCTCACCAGGACGACCGGCGGCCCCTCACCGCGGCGGTCGAACGCGATGCCGGTGCCGTCACTGGAGGTCACATACCGCATGGGATCGATCGCCTTCGGCGGAATCAGCGGGAGCCCGGCCGGGCCGGGGGGATGTTGTGGTTGAGGCGGAAGAAGTTGTCGGGGTCGTAGTCCCGCTTCACCTCCCGCAGCCGCCGGTGGTCGTCCGGCGTGTACGCCGTCTCGGCCCTGGTGGTGTCGCCCAGGAAGTTCAGGAACGTCCGGTCGCCGGAGTGCGGGCGCAGCACCCGCGAGACCTGCGGGTCGCAGGCGTCCAAGACGACCGACAGCTGCGCCGTACGGTGGCCCACCGGCCCCGCGCCGGGCCCGGGGTCGCTCATCGCGCCGCCCCAGTGGCGGACCTCCACCATGGTGACGGGCGAGTCGGGCCGCACGACGACGCCCGCCACCGCCTCGATCACCTCGTCGGGCAGGGTCTCCAGGAGGTTGAAGTCGCGGGGCGCGATGCCGCCCATCTCGGCCTGGGCGAACGTCGTGGTCCGCAGCTGGTCCAGCAGCACCGTCCCGGCCGTGTCGGTCAGGGGGCGCAGCGCGGCGCGGGCCTCCTCGGCCTCGCCCGCGTACATGACGCGCAGGCCCAGGACCCACCTGTCGCGCAGCGGCGCGGGGGTCTCCGGGGCGTCGGCGAACCGGGCCAGCAGGATCGAGGTGCTCAGCTCGCGCGGGGCGTCGGCCATCCAGTCGCGGTAGCGGGTCAGCGTCTCGGCGGCCCGGTCGGCCGTGAAGTAGACGACGCCGGCGTGGACGCGGGGAACGGGGTGGAGCCGGAACTCCAGGGAGGTCACCACGCCGAAGTTGGCGCCGCCGCCGCGCAGCGCCCAGAACAGGCCGGGATCGCTGTCGGGGCTCGCCGTCACCAGCCGTCCGTCGGCCGTGACCATCTCGGCGTGCAGCACGCTGTCGGAGGCGAAGCCGTACGGGCGGGCCAGCCAGCCGATGCCGCCGCCGAGGGTGTAGCCGGTCACGCCGACCGTCTGGTGCGAGCCGGCGAGCGGCGCGAGGCCGTACGGCTCGGCGGCGGCGATCACCTCCGCCCACGTGGCGCCGGGGCCGACGCGGGCGGTCCGGCGGTCCGGGTCGACCAGGACGGAGTCCATCCTGCCGGTTCTGAGGAGGAGGCCCCCGTCGGAGGCGACATAGGTGCCGTGCCCGGTGGCCTGGACGGCGAAGGGCAGGCCGTGCTCGCGCGCGGTGAGGATCGCGGTCCGCACGTCGGCGGGGCCGGTCGCCTCGGCGATCAGCGCCGGCCGCGGGTCGATGTCGGCGTTGGGGGCCTCGCGCTGCTCGTCGTATCCGGGGTCTCCGGGCAGGATGACCGCTCCGCCGAACTCCTCACCCAGGCGGCGTGCGGCTTCGGGACCGCCGGGCGCGGCGTCGGCGACCCGGTACGGCCGGCTCTGGACCTGCTGGCTCATCTCGAACCCTTTCGTCTCTCGTGTGCGGAGCGGACGTCCTTCGTGTGACGGGCCGCCCGGCGTCTTCGGTGAGCCGCGTCCGGCTTCGACCAGCATCCTCCGCGAACACCCCCCGGTCATCCGTGAAAACCACGGATTCGGCACGTAAAGACCACTGATCGCGGTGTCGATGGGTGATGATGTCGGGGTGACGACAACGGGGCCGGGTGAGGTGTCGGCGCGCGAGGCGGAGGTTCTGGAGGCGCTCGGCGCGCGGCTGTCCAACGCGGAGATCGCGAGCAGGCTGCACATCTCGGTACGGACCGTCGAGAGTCACGTGTCCTCGCTGCTGCGCAAGTACGGCGTCGCCGACCGGCGGGCGCTGGCCGCGCTCGCCGGCGGGGCGGCGCCGGCCGAGGCCGTCCCACCGCCGCGGCCGGCGGCCCCGCCGGGACGGATGGCGGGCCTGCCGGCGGCGCTGACGTCGTTCGTGGGCCGCGAGCGGGAACGCGCGGCGGTCCTGGCGGCGTTCGGCGAGTCCCGGCTGGTGACGCTGCTGGGTCCGGGCGGGGTCGGCAAGACCCGCCTGGCGGCGGTGGCCGCCGGGGAGGCGGCGCCGTCGTTCCCCGCGGGCGGCGCGTTCGTGGACCTGGTCCCGGTGGGCGGGGGTTTCGTCGCGCAGACGGTGGCGGCGGCGCTCGGCGTCACCGAGCGTCCCCGGCAGCCGCTGGAGGACGCCGTCGCCGAGCGGCTCGGCCGGGGCCGGTCGCTGCTGGTCCTCGACAACTGCGAGCACCTGCTCGACGCGGTGGCCGGGTTCGTGGAGCGGACGCTGTCGGTCTGCCCCGGTGCGAGGGTGCTGGTGACCAGCCGTGAGCGGCTGGGCGTGCCGGGCGAGAGGGTCGTGCCGGTCGCACCGCTGCCGCCGGGGTCCGACGCCGAGCGGCTCTTCCTCGACCGCGCCGCCGCGGCCGATCCCGGGTTCACCGCGGATCCCGCCGTGGTCGCCGAGCTGTGCGCCCGGCTGGACGGCATGCCGCTGGCCATCGAACTGGCCGCGGCGCGCAGCGCCTCCCTGGGCGCCGACGGCCTGCTGGCCACCCTCGACGACGTCCTGCGGCTGCTCGCCGGCGGGCGCGGGGCGGTCGAGCGGCACCGTTCGCTGCGGGCGGTGATCGGCTGGAGCCACGACCTGCTCGGCGAGGAGGAGCGGACGCTGTTCCGGCGGCTGGCCGTCTTCACGGGCGGCTTCGACCTCGACGCCGCCGTCGCCGTGACGCGCGCCGGGGGCCGGGGTCCGGTCGCCGACGTGCTGGGCCGCCTGGTGGACAAGAGCCTGGTCGTCCGGCGGGGCGGGGAGAGCAGGTGGCGGCTGCTGGAGACGGTCCGTGCCTTCGCCGCGGACCGGCTCGCGGCGGCCGGCGAGACGGACGAGACGCGGCGGCGGCACCTGGAGTGGGCGACGGCCGTCGCGACGGCGCTCGCGGACCGGCAGGCCGTCACGACCGCACTCCCCGACCGGCAGGCCGTCACGACGGCACTCCCCGACCGGACCGCGGGCGCGACCGCGCTCCCCGGCCGACCCGCGGACGCGACGGCGCTTTCCGGTCAGGGGCCGGATGGGCGGCGCGACGACTTCGACGCCGGGTTCGACGCCGTCGCCGACGACCTGCGCGCGGCGCTGGCGGGATCGCCGCCCGGCCCCGGCGAGACGCCGCACCGGCTGGCACGCGCGCTGGGCCGCCTGTGCTACGCGCGGCGGTTCCTGACCGAGTCGCTGGACCACTACCGGGAGGCGGCCGAGCGGGCGCCCCACCCGGGTGAGGCCGCCCGGGACCTGCGCAGCGCGGCCGACGGCGCGCACGCCGTCGCCCCGGCGGGCCACCACGCCTTCGAGCTGCTGCTCGCGTCGGCCGGGCGGGCCCGCGCCGCGGGCGACGGCGACGGCGTGGCCGTGGCGCTGGCCTCCGCGGTGGTCACCGCGAACCGGTTCTCCGCGGGTTTTTCCGCCGACGTCCCCCACGAGCGCCTTTCCGCCCTGCTGGAGGAGGCCGCCGCGGCCGGAGACCGGGGGGATCCCGTCGTGGCGGCGCTGCTGGCGGCGGCGGCCGCGTGGAACGCGGGCCGGGAGAAGATGGCGCCGGACCCGGGGCTGGCCGCGGCCGCCGCCGAGGCGGCGCGCGCCACCGGCGACCCGGTGCTCGTCAGCGGGGCCCTCGACGCGGTGAGCACCGCCGCCGCCACGGCGGGCCGGCTCCGGGAGGCGTACCGGGTCACCCGCGAACGGCTCTCTCTGCTCGCCGCGATGTCCCGCGACGACCCGCGCTCCGCCCCGGAGGTCACCGACACCTACAACATGGCCGCCACCTACGCCGTGGCCACCGGCGACCTGCGGACCGCGCTGGAGACCGCCCGGTCGGCGCTGGAGGACGACCTGCTGGGCGGTCACTCCTACCTGTCGGAGAGCAGCCTGGTCCTTCCCCTGGCGCTCACCGGCGAGTTCGACGAGGCGCTGCGGCGGGCGGACGGGATGTGGGACGGCTGGGAGCGCGCCGGCGGTCCCGTGGCGGGCTGGATGTCGCCCGCCGTGGCCGCCGTGGCGCTGGTCCACGGCCTGCGCGGCGACGACCACCGGTACCGGTTCTGGCGCGCCCGCGCCACGCAGGTGTCGGGCGGCCCGCGCAACCACGCGACGTTCGCGGCGTTCGCCGACGCCCGCGTCGCCGTGCACACCGGCCGGTTCGGCGGCGCGGCCGGCCTGGTGGAGCTCGTCTTCACCGACTTCCCCCAGGGGCGGTACCAGACCTACGCCCGCGCCGCCGGAGCCGAGCTCGCCGTCGCCGCCGGGCTGCCGGACGCCGCCGAACGGCTGGCCTCGGCGTCCGCCGTCGCGGGTGAGAACGACTGGGCCGCCGCCTGCCTGGCCCGCGCCGAGGGGCGGCGGAGCGGCGACGGCGCCGCCCTGGCGGCCTCGGTGGCGGGCTGGGAGCGGGCCGGCGCCCGTTTCGAACGGGCCTGCACCCTGCTGCTGCTGCCGGACCGCGCCGCCGAGGGCCGCGCCGAGCTGGCCGCGCTGGGCTGCCCCGCGCCCGCCTGAACCCGGCGGTGGAAGACGGCCGCGGGAATCGGGGACGGCAGACGGCTGTGCGGCGCGTCGGGCCCCGGTCACACGGGGACGCGGACCGCTCCGCGCCCGTCCGGGACCGGCGGGAGACATGACCGGACCGCGGGCGGCGGGCGCCCGCGGTCCGGATTACCTCACCTGGCGTCCGCGCTAGGCGGCGCAGCCCTCCAGGCCGGCCGGCGGCACAGTGCCCTTCGCGCCGAAGAAGAGGTTCGCGCACTGGCCGAGGAACGCGGGGTTCTCCTCGGGGACGAAGTGCCCGGCGTCGGGCGCCACCGCCGGGCGGACGTCGGTCGCGACCTGGCGGAACGAGCCGGCCACGCCCTCCCCGAAGGAGTACTGCCCGCCGACGGCCAGAACCGGCGCGGTCAGCTTCGTGCCGGCCCCGGCCTTGTTGTTCTCGGCGTCGGCGGCGAAGGCCCGGTAGTACTCGTAGCCCGCGGTCCGCCTGGCCGGGTCGGCGTAGGCCTGGAAGTACGGCTCGGCGTTGATCGCGCCCGGCTGGTGGCTGAAGCCGAACATCATGCCGAGGTAGGTGCGGACGTCGTCATTGTCCATGATCGTCTCCGGGATCGGAGCCGGGGACATGTTGAACCGGAAGTGCCAGCTGATGCCGTACAGGTCCTCCAGGCCGAAGCCGGCCAGCGGCGTCTCGACGACGGCGATCCGGCTGACCTCGCCGGGGAAGTCGCGCGCGTAGGGGTAGGCGACCAGCGCGCCGAGGTCGTGCCCGATGATCCCGACCTGCTTGAGGCCCAGCTTGACGACGGCCTCGTGGATCCTCTTCGCGGCGGTGGCCTTGTCGTAGCCGCCGGACGGGATGGAGGAGTCTCCGAGTCCCGGCAGGTCGAAGGCGATGACGGTGTGCTCGCGGGCGAGCGTCGGCATCACCTTCTCCCACATCTGCCAGGTCTGCGGCCAGCCGTGCAGCAGCACGAGCGCCGGGCCCGAGCCGCCGCGGACGTAGTGGAGGGTCCCGCCGGTCACGGAGACCTTCCCGTGAGTGAAACCGGGCGCGAGCTGCGCCGTCCCCTCCGACGGCCTGGTGGCCGTCCGGCTCACGTCGGCGCCCGCGGCGCCCGTGGTGAGCAGGGCCGCGGCGGCGGCGGTGAGCGCGGCCACGGCGAGGCGCGTCCGCCTCATGCCGGTCCGCCCCGTCCGCCGGGTCCGCGCGGTTTCCTGAGCTGGCTGCATATCCGATTGTCCCTTTCGTTGTACTTACCGAGTGCACGGGAGATCCGGGTCCGGCGGTGGGGGGTACCACCGGGCCCGGGAAGACCGGGGACCGCCGCGCTCCCGCACGCGGCGGCCCCGGTGCCTTCGGGTCAGCGCGCCAGCACGGGGATGCTCGGCTCGACCGGCTTCTTGCCGAACCGGTTGCGCAGCCGCATGGCGGGCTTCTCGACGGCGTAGTAGCTCACCAGGGCGGCCACGAAGCTGCCGGCCTGGACGATGAGCCACGTCAGGGGGAAGTTGTCGGACGACATGGTGCCGCCGGTGTAGAAGAGGATCATCGGGATGTGCCAGAGGAACATCCCGTAGGAGACCTTGCCGATGTACTGCAGCGGCCGGAAGGTCAGCACCGACTCGATGAACCGGGACCGCACCCCCGGCACGGTCAGCGGCGCCAGGAGCAGGAAGACGATCAGCAGGTCGATCGGCTGGTCGAACAGGACGACCGCCGTGGTCGGGTAGTTCGCCGTGCCCTGGCCGCCGACGGGTGAGAAGCAGAACAGGACGATGACGACCAGCGCCGCGAGCCAGCACCAGCCCGGATACCTCGCCACCAGGCGGTAGGGGGCGAGCATCGTCGTGGGCGACGCCTCGGCGGCGGCCGACATCGCCGCCAGGGCCATGCCGACGGCCAGGTAGCCGAACCATCCGGGCGGCCAGTTGCCCTGGACGGGGTACGGTCCCAGCGCCGCCGAGTGGCTGTAGGCGCTGAACGCGTAGCCGATCACGATGATCGCGGCGATCGGCACCAGGATGCGGCGTGCCTTGGCGGCCGGGTCGGCCACCCGGCTCGCGAGACGGCCGGCGAACCACGCGAAGAACGGCAGCAGCACGTAGAAGGCGCTCTCGGTGGCCATGCTCCAGGTCGACTCGAGACCGGCCGGGATGGCGCCCGCGTTGTAGACGTGCTGCATGGACAGCACCCGCAGGGCGTACCAGATGTCGGTGACCTGCTCGCGGCCGAGCGTGAGCATCACCACGACCGACACCAGCCAGAACGCCGGGAAGATGCGCAGCGCGCGCCGCCAGGCGTAGGCCTTCAGGTCGGGCCGCGCCGTGCCGGCCATGGTCGCCAGGGCGAAGGGACGGTAGATGAGGAAACCGGACAGGGCGAAGAGGATCGGCAGGGACTCCCTGGTGAACCTCTCCAGCACGACGGCGAAGGCGCCGTTGCCCGGGTAGTCCCCGAACCCGATCTGCCCGGCGGTGAACGCCGAATGGATGGTGATCACTGCCAGTACGGCGATGGCCCGGATCCCCTGCAGCTCGGGGAAGTACTGGCGCTTGGTGTCACGGGTCTGCGGGGGCTGGGTGTCCGGCCCACCCCTACCTGTCCCGCTGACGATGTCTGTTGCCATGGCCGCTCCTTGAGGAGTTAAACGACCCCTTAAGGGTGGGTGCGCGGTGATCGGCGGCGCATCTCCTGGATTGCGGCATCGGTGGCGCCAGCGGAGCGGATGGTTTAAGGGGTGGACGTGGCGAACGGGACGGAAGTGACGACTCCGACATCACCGGTGACGGTTCCGGCGGCCGTCCCGGCGGGATCCCCGGCGACGGCTCCGGAGACCGTCCCGAAGGTCCCGGAGGTGTTCCGCGGGGACGCCGGGCCGGGCCGGTCGAGGACGCGGGAGAGGTCGGCGGTCAGGGCCGCCGCCAGCTCCGGCAGGTGCTCACGCGGGAAGAAATGGCCGCCCTCGAACAGCCGCAGCCCCAGGAAGTCGCGGGTGTGCGCCCGCCACTCGGCCAGCTCCCCGGGAGGCGCCACCGCGTCGGCGGTGCCGCCGAAGGCGGTCACCGGGACCGGCAGCGGCGGCTCGTCGCGGTAGGCGTAGGAACGGCACAGCGTGAAGTCGGCCCGCGCGACGGGCAGGGTCAGCGCGAGCGCTTCCGGGTCGTCGGCCATCTCCGGCGGCAGCCCGCCCAGGGACCGCAGCGTCGCGGCGAAGCGGTCGTCGGGGTCGGCCGGGTCGGGGGTCAGGGCCGCCGTGGCGCCGCGCACCGGCCACGCCGCCAGGGCGAGCAGCGACGGCGGCGGCGTGCCGTCGCGCAGCAGCGCCCGGGTCAGGCGGTAGCCCAGCAGCGCCCCCATGCTGTGCCCGAACACGGCGTACGGCACCGCACCGGCGGCCGGGCCACCGGCCCGCTCACCGGCCGGCTCGCCGGCCCGTGTTCCGGCCCGCGTCTCGGCCAGCGCGTCGGCCAGCCAGCGGGCCGCCTCCTCGCAGTCGGTGAACGGCGCCTGACGGTGGCGGCCCGGACGGCCCGGCAGGCGGACCGCGCGCAGTTCCACCCATGGCGGCAGGTGGCGCGTCCACGGGCGGAACATCGAGACGCCGCCGCCGGCGAACGGCAGGCCGTACAGGTGGACCCGCGCCGCGGGACGGGGCTCGAACGTCAGATACCACGAGGGCTGGGTGACCATTTCGCTCCGGATCTCCTCGCGACCGGCCACCCGGATCAGCGGGCGGCCGATCGTCTCCTTCACCTCCGACCGGCCGCTCGGCACAGCGGGCGGCCGGTCGTCCTCCTCACCTCGACCGGCCGCCCGAACCGGCGAGCGGCCGATCCCCTTCGTCTCGCGACCGGCCGCTCAGATCAGCGAGTGGCCGATCATCTCCTTCATGACCTCGGTGGTGCCGCCGTAGATGGTCTGCACGCGGGTGTCGACGAACGCGCGGGCCACCGGGAAGTCACGCACGACGCCGTAACCGCCGTGCAGCTGCAGGCAGCGGTCCACGACCTTCTGGCACAGCTCGGTGTTCCACCACTTGGCCATGGCCGCCTCCTCGGCGGCCAGCCGCCCGGCGGCGTGCTCGGCGACGCAGCGGTCGGTGAACGCGCGGGCCACCGCCAGCGCGGTGGACAGCTCGGCGAGCACGAAGCGGTTGTACTGGTGGTGGCCGACGGGCCGTCCGAAGACCTCGCGCTCCCGGCAGTAGGCCAGGGTGTCCTCGAGGACCTTCTCGGCCGCGGCGAGCGCCGCCACCGCGATCATCATCCGCTCCTGGCGCAGGGTGCGCATCATGTAGGCGAAGGCCCGGCCCTCCTTGCCCAGGAGGTTGGCGGCCGGGACCTCGACGTCGTCGAAGAACAGCTCGACGGTGTCCATCGCCCGCATGCCGATCTTGTCGAGCTTGCGGCCCCGGGTGAAGCCGGGCCGGTCGGCCTCCACGGCCAGCACGCTGGCGCCGGAGGCCGCCGGTCCGCCGCCGGTGCGGGCGACCACCAGGAACAGGTCGGCGGCCGAGCCGTTGGTGATGAACGTCTTCTGGCCGTTGAGCACGTACCGGTCGCCGTCGCGCACCGCCCGGGTGCGCAGCCGCTGCACGTCGCTGCCGGCGTCCGGCTCGGTGATCGCGATCGCCGTCACCAGGTCCCCGGAGCAGAAACCGGGCAGCCAGCGCCGTCTCTGCTCCTCGGTGGCCAGGGTGCGCAGGTACATGCCGGCGATCTCGTTGTGCAGGGACAGCGCCGGGGCGTACACCCCGGCGCGGGCCATCTCCTCGGCCAGGATCACGTGGTGGCGGTAGTCGGGGTCGCCGCCCCCGCCGTAGGAGGCGTCGACGTCCATCCCGAGCAGGCCGCACCGGCCCGCCCTGCGCCACACCTCGCGGTCGGCCCCGCCCTCCTCCTCCCATCGGGAGTAGGAGGGCAGGATCTCCTTGGCCACGAAGGTCCGCACCAGGTCGCGGAACGCCTCGTGCTCGTCGGTGAACACGTCACGGCGCATCGATCGCTCCGGCGACCGCGTCCGGCACCACGGGCGCCCAGGACGGCAGGATGTCCCGCAGGCGGTTCATCATCACCTGGCAGTACGCGGCGTTGTGGTCCAGGCTGCGGCGGCGCGGGTAGGGCATCTTGTGCCGGCCCGCGTGGTTGACGCGCAGCCGTACCGTGTCCGCGCCGTACGTCCCGAACCCCGGCAGGTCCGCCGCGAGGTCCGCGGCGAGGTCCCGGGGCTCCTCCGTGACGACCAGGCCCGGCACCGTCTCGAACGACGACAGCATCTCCACCGCCTCGGCCGGCAGCTCCGCCACCAGGTCGTGGCGGCCCCGCGAGACCACCCGCACGTGCTCCAGCGCGACGGTCGGCTCGACCACCGCCTCCCGGTAGACGTACGGCCGGGCCAGCAGGTCCAGCTCGAAGGCGATCCGCACCCGGCGGTCGGCCAGCCAGCCCCGTTCCCGCAGGAACCCCTCCAGCAGCGCGTCCATCTCGGCCCGGTGGGAGTGCAGCACGTAGTGCAGCACCTTGCCGATGTTGTTGATGTCGTAGTTGCCGAGGGTCTCCACCGAGTCGGAGAAGAACCGGCAGATCTCGGTGTCGGTGCGGCGCCGGAAGTAGTCGGCGGCCATCGTCAGGAACTCGGTGTGCGAGCACACCCCCGACCGGTCCAGCTCGCGGGCGACGTAGAAGCCGGCGCGGGCGTTGTACAGGCTGATCACCGCGTAGTAGAACCACACGCCGGCCTTGAAGTCGTCGCGGGTCACCCAGTTGGTCGCCACCACCACGTCGGCCTCGGCCACCGGGTCGTCCACGCGGACGGTGACGACGCCCAGGTCCTCGCGCCGCTCGTACATCGGGGTGTTGCGCAGCAGCAGCTGCGGGTAGGCCACCACCGCGTCGGCGCCGGTACGGCACAGCTTGCCGATGCCCTCCCGGAAGGAGTCCAGGGTCTCCCCCGGCAGCGGCCAGATCAGCTCGGTGTAGGAGCTGATCTGCTTCTCGCGCAGCTTGGACTGCAGCTCGACGTAGGTGGACTCCTTGATGTTGGACCGCTCGACCAGTTCGAGGGTCTGCGTGCTGAGGGTCTGCAGCGACACCGGCTGGCTGGTCAGCATGCCGCCCTCGACGAGGATCTCGGTGATCTCCGTGACCCGGTCCGGCCGGTTCTTGGCCGCCTGCATGGTGACCATCAGCGGGTAGCCGTTACGTTCCTTGCACTCGACCATGTGCCGGGTCAGCTCGACGTCGCGGGGCAGCGCCCCCCAGTTGGCGTCGGCGAGGAAGATGCTCTCGATGCCGTGCTCGCTGATCCACGTCAGGTCCGCCTTGACCCGGTCCAGCTCCCAGCGGTGCACCTTGTCGTTGGTGGCCGCGCCCCAGTAGCAGTACGTACAGCGGAAGGGGCAGCCGCGGTTGGTCTCCACGACGGCGAAGACGTACTCGCCGCCGTCGAAGACCCCGGCGGCGAACGGCGAGGGGATCTCGTCGAGCTCCTTGATGCGGGCGGGCTTGTCGGTGGTGACCAGCGCTCCGTCCGACCAGTAGCTGATCCCCGGCACCCTGCCCAGGTCGGGGACGCTCCCGGGGGCGGTGTCGGCCACCTCGCGCAGGAAGGCGGTGAAGGGCTTCTCCCCCTCGCCGTTGCACACCGCGACGTTCTCCCAGTCGGCGGGGACGTACTCGGCGGCGTGGTTCATCACCTGCGGGCCGCCCAGGATGAAGCAGGCGTCGGGGCGGAGCCGTACCAGCTCGTCCAGCAGCGCCTTCATCCGCCGCATGTTCCACAGGTAGCAGCTCATCGCGTAGACGTCGGCGTCGGCCTCCAGCATCAGCGCGACCAGGTCCTCGACCGGGGTCTGCACCTCGGGCGCGTGGATGGTGAAGTCGCACGTCGCGGCGACGTCCTCGTCCTGCTGGGCGTAGGCCTGCAGATAGCCCGAGGCCAGCGGCAGGGTGTGGGCGTAGACCGACAGCTCGACGAGACTGACCTTCAGCCGCCTCATGATCCCGCCTCCCCCGTCTCGGCGATCCACGCGGCCAGCTCGTGGAGCACGTCGTACTCGAAGAGGTCGTCGGCGCCCAGCCGGATGCCGCGCTCCCTGGCGCGCGTCGCCAGGCGCATCGCCTGCAGGGAGTCGCCTCCCAGGTCGAAGAAGCTGTCGTCGCGCTTCACCGAGGTGATCTGCAGCACGTCGCGCCACAGGTCCGCCATCAGGCGCTCGGTGTCGGTACGGAAGTCCGGCGCGGCCGGCCCGGCCGGGGCCTGGGCGGGCAGCGGGCGGGCGGCCAGCGCCCGGCGGTCGGCCTTGCCGTGCGGGGTCAGCGGCAGCGACTCCAGGGTCACGACGGCCTGCGGCACCATGTAGTCGGGCAGCCACCCGGCCAGGTCGCGGCGGACCTCCGCCGCGTCGGGCGGGTCGCCGGGGCCGGCGGGCACCACGTAGGCGACGAGCCGGTCGCCGGTCTCGTGCTTGACGGCGACGGCCTCGCGCACCCCGGGCAGCCGGTGCAGCGCCGCCTCGACCTCGCCGAGCTCGATGCGGAAGCCGCGCAGCTTCACCTGGTCGTCGGCGCGGCCGATGAAGTCCAGCGAGCCGTCGGGCAGCTCGCGCACCAGGTCCCCGGTGGCGTACATGCGGGCGTCGCCGTCGGGGACGAACGGGTCGGAGAGGAACCTCTCGGCGGTGAGCTCCGGCCGGTCGAGGTAGCCGCGGGCCACGCCCGTCCCGCCGATGTGCAGCTCGCCCGCGGTGCCGGGCGGCACCGGGCGGCGCCGCGAGTCCAGGACGTAGGCCCGCATACCGGGCAGCGGCCGGCCGATCGACGGGACCTCCTCGCGCCCGGCGCGCGGCGGCACCTCGGCGAAGGTGGCGACGACCGTCGTCTCGGTCGGACCGTACAGGTTGAACAGCCGGAACGGCAGGCCCGGCCGCGGGTGGCGGTGCAGCTTCTCCCCGCCGGTCAGCATCACCCGCAGCGCGCCGCCGTACCCCCGCCAGTCCTGCTCCAGCATCTCGGCGGCCAGCGCGGTGGTGAGGAAGCAGACGGTGATCCGCTCGTCGGCGAGCCAGCGCACGAAGTCGGCCGGGGAGTCGGGCAGCCCTTCGACGACGCACAGCGTGGCGCCGGCGGCCAGGCAGGGCCACACCTCCAGCGCCCAGGCGTCGAAGGACGGCCGGGCGAGCTGGGTCATCCGGTCGCCGGGCCGCACCTCGAAGGTCCGCCGGTGCCAGGTGACCAGGTTCGTCAGGCCCTCGTGCGGCAGCAGGACGCCCTTGGGGACGCCGGTGGAGCCGGAGGTGTAGACGACGTAGCACAGGTCGTCCGGCTCGGGCTCGGGGATCTCGGCGACGTCGCCCCCGCCGGGGTCGCCGCGCAGGGCCTCCTCGACGGTCAGCACCCGCGCCGGGCCGCCGGCGAACCGGGCGGCGCCGGATGCGCGCGTGACGACCAGTGGGACGCCCGAGTCGGTGAGGATCGAGGTCAGCCGGGTGTCGGGCTCGTCGACGTCGGTGCCGACGTACGCGCCGCCGGCGAGCAGCACCCCCAGGGCGGCGACGACCAGGTCGGGTGAGCGCTCCAGGGCCAGGGCCACGAGCGTGCCACGGGTGACGCCGCGGGCGCGCAGCGCCGCGGCCACCCGGCAGGAACGTTCGTACAGTTCAGCGTATGTCAGCACGGTTCCGGCGTGCGTGACGGCGGGCTGGTGCGGCTGCACCTGCGCCCACCACGCGACGCGCGCGGTCACGGCCTCGTGCGCGCCGCGGACCGCAGTGCTCGCCTCGGTCAATTTTGCCTCCAAGTTCCGATTTCCCGCGTGAAAGTTCGGCCGCCTCGCCCGGCACGGCGAAGACGGGCGGCAGAGGCGATCAATTCACTGGAACACGGGCCCTTTTCACGCCGCAGGTGACGGTAACGGTCGTATCGTCACCTGCGGTCTCGCCGTGACGCATCTCTTGAATTGCGAAGGGACGAAACCCTGGTACGGCGGGCGGACAATGCGGCCGGTAAATCACCGTTCCGCAATTCCGGAGATGCGCGCGGCGCTTTCCCGCGCCAGGGTTGTTCAGCGACGGATCGGCGGACGACAGGGGCGCGGGAATGACTTTCACGCTGCGGGCCGGGGAGACGGACACCGGGACGGGGACGCCCCGTCCGGCGCCGGGCGGGGCGTCCGCTGCGGACGGACACGCGACGGCCGGCCATGCGGCGGCCGGGCGCCCCGCGGCCGGATCCGCAGACGCGGCAGGCCGGGAGCCGACCGCGGGCGGAGACGCGACGGGCGGGCGGGCGGTGCTGGACGAGCGGACCGTGGCGGCCTACCTCGCGCGCATCGGCGCCCGCCGCCCGGCGCGGCCCACCGCCGACGCGCTCGCCGAGCTGCACGAGCGGCACGTCATGGCGGTGCCGTTCGAGAACGTCGACTTCCACCTGCGCGTGCCGATGGACATCGGCGCCGGCGCCATCGAGAAGATCGTCGCCAGGCGGCGCGGCGGCACCTGCTACGAGCTCAACGGGGCCTTCTCCGAGCTGCTGCGCGCCCTCGGCTACGACGTCACCGTGCTCGCCGGGCGGGTCTCCGAGCACGGCGTGCTCGGCCCGGTGCTCGGGCACATGCTGCTGCGCGTCGTCGCCGAGGACTCGCCGCACCCGTGGCTGGTGGACGTCGGCTACGGCCGGGGCGCCCGGCGGCCGCTGCGCTTCGACTCCCTCGAACCGCAGCGCGACCCGCACGGGGTGTTCCGGCTCACCGAGGGCGCCCCGTACGGCGACCTCGACCTGCTGCGCGACGAGGTCCCGCAGTACCGGATCGAGGCGCGTCCCCGGACGGTCGAGGACTTCACGCACATGTGGTGGTGGTACTGCAACTTCCCCGGCTCGCCGCACCTGACCCACCTGTACTGCACGCTGCCCACCCCCACCGGCCGGGTCACCCTGAGCGGCGACACGCTGTCGGTGCGGGAGGAGGGCCGGCGGGAGAAGCGGGTCCTCTCGGGCGACGAGGAGGTCCGCGCGGCGTACCGCACCTGGTTCGGCCTGGAACTGGACGAACTCCCCCCGCCGCCCGCGCCCTTGGAACCGTGACGGCCGCGTCCGGAGGAACCACGTCCGCTCCTGCTGAGCCGTGACGGCCGCGTCCGGAGGAACCGCTTCCGGAGAGACCGACCGCGACCGCTCCCCCGGAGCCGTGACGGCCCGCGCGGCGGGAGCCGGTTCTGTTCCCGCGAACCCTCGCCGTGGCGAGGATCCGCGGAACTGAACCTAGGGCCTGTACGGACTTCGAATCTTCAGGCGGGTTGAAGGCTTCGGATCCAC
>NZ_JBEZNH010000036.1:0-84371 GCF_040653115.1 Streptosporangium sp. NPDC048047
ACTCGGCGGGCAGGTCCCGCCACGGACTGCCGGTACGAAACCGCCACATCACCGCATTGAACTGCTGCCGCAGGTCCGGGATCGGACCGCGCTCACCCAAGGGCAGATGAGGATCGATCAAGGACCATTCGTCATCGGTGAGGTCTCCACGCGCCATGACGATGGCCTACCAGGACGACAAACCATCGCGCAGGCGAATCCCACTGATCTCAACCCCGTACAGGCCCTAGGACCATCGGCCCGCGGGGTCCTGCGGCCGGTGGCCGATGTGCGGCGCGAGGCCGGTTCCTAGCGTCGGGGACATGACGAAGACAGCACTCATCACCGGCGCCTCCCGTGGGCTCGGGCTGGCACTGGCCCGCTCCCTGGCCGCCGACGGCTGGCGCCTCATCCTCACCGCGCGGGGAGAGGAGGCGCTGCGCTCCGCGGCCGGCGACCTCGGCGCCCTCGCCCTGGCCGGGGACGTCGCCGACCCGGCCCACCGGGAGCGGCTGGCCCGTGCCGCGGAGGACCACGGCGGGCTGGACCTGCTGGTCAACAACGCCTCGGGGCTGGGTGCGGTCCCGTTGCCACCGCTGTCCCGCTACCCGCTCGGGGAGCTTGAGGACCTGTTCCGGACCAACGTGCTGGCCCCGCTGGCACTGGTCCAGGCGGCGCTGCCGGGCCTGCGGGGGCGGCGCGGCGCGATCGTCAACATCACCTCCGACGCCGCCGTGGAGGCGTACGAGGGCTGGGGCGGCTACGGCGCCACCAAGGCGGCCCTGGAGCAGCTCTCCAACGTCCTGGCGGCCGAGGAGCCGGACGTCGCCGTCTGGTGGGTGGACCCGGGCGAGATGAGCACGGCCATGCTCTCCGACGCGGTCGGCGAACAGGAGGCGGCGGCGGCCTCCCCGCCGGAGACGGTGGTCCCCACGCTGCGGCGACTGGTGGCGGAGCGTCCGCCGAGCGGGCGGGTGAGCCACTCATGAGCGGCGCGCACGACATCGCGATCCCGGACGGACGCTCCGGCGACGCGGGCGACGTCACCCTCCCGGACGGCCACACGGGCGGCGCGCACGACGTAACGCTCCCGGACGGATTCCTCGGCGGCGCGCACGACTTCACCCTCCCCGACGGCCTGGAGGCCCATGAGCCGCCCGAGGCGCGAGGACTGGCCCGTGACGGTGTACGGCTGCTGGTCTCGCGGCGCGGCACCGGGGAGATCGGCCACCACAGGTTCACCGACCTGCCCCGCCTGCTGGAGCCCGGCGACCTGCTGGTGGTCAACAACTCCGCCACGCTCCCGGCGGCGGTCCGGCTCGACCGGCTCGCGGTGCACTTCTCGACCGAGTGCGAGGACGGGACCTGGCTGGTGGAGCTGCGCCGCCGTACGGGCCGGCCCGCCGGGAAGACGGCCGGCGGCACGGGCACGGGCACGGGAACGGGAACGGCGGGCGGCGGTGGGGCGGACGGCGGTGCGGCGAGCGGCGTGACGGTCCGGGCGGACCGCGGGACCGGCGCGAGCGAGCCGTACCCGGGCGGCGTGCCCGGCGAGTGGCTGCCGCTCCCCGGAGGGGCCACGCTGCACCTCCTGGAGCGACGGACGCCGCGCCTGTGGCGTGCCCGGCTGGACCGTGAGGTCCTCGGCTACCTGCGCCGGTACGGCGTGCCGATCCGCTACTCCTACGTGGGCCGGGACTGGCCGCTGACCGACTACCAGACGGTCTTCGCCCTGCGGCCCGGCAGCGCGGAGATGCCGAGCGCCGGACGGCCGTTCACCACCGCCCTGGTGACCGAGCTGGTGTCACGCGGGATCGGCGTCGCGCCGATCACCCTGCACACCGGGGTCGCCTCACCGGAGGCGGACGAGCCGCCCTACCCGGAGAGGTTCGAGGTGCCGGAGACCACCGCGCGGCAGGTCGCGTCCGCGCGTGAGGCCGGGGGCAGGGTGATCGCGGTGGGCACGACCGTGGTGCGGGCACTGGAGACGGCCGCCCTGTCCGGGGGCCTGATCGGGGCCGCGGACGGCTGGACCACCCACCTCGTCACCCCGCGGTCCGGGGTGAGGGTCGTGGACGGCCTGGTGACCGGCCTGCACGAGCCGCGCTCCAGCCACCTGCTGATGTTGTCCGCGCTCGCCGGTGACGAACTGCTCTCCCGCTCCTACGCGCAGGCCCTCGGGGAGGGCTACCTGTGGCACGAGTTCGGCGACCTGCACCTCATCATCCGCTGACGCCGTCTGAATCATCCGCATCATCCGCTGGCGCCGTCGTCGGCCCGGCACCCCGATCACCGTCGGCCGCGGCGGTCGTCCCCGGCCGCCTCCGGCCGGAAACGAATTCCCGGGAGCGGGGAAATCGCGGGCGCCCGGTCCGTCGTGACCGCCCGTCCGGCGATGGGGCACGCCGTACGGTTCCGGCCTTGGAACGGTTCAGGACCGGGAGGAAACGGCTGGTGAATGGGCCGGGGAATCGGCCTTCGGGGACCTGTAAGCCCAGGGACGACAGGGGTTCCGGCGCCCCGGCGGGGGTTCCGGGGTCCCGCCGGTTCACCGCGGATACATCAATGGGCCCCCGGGGTCTCCATATTCCATTCCCTATTTCCCGCAGAATGTGGTAAAAATCTTGGACTTTCACGGGGAACGTGCGATATCCCCGTTCCCCCCTCTACTGGGAGACGTTTAATGCGCCACCCGATCTCCAAGATCGTCACCCTCGCCGTGGCCGGCCCGCTCGCGGGCGCGATGCTGTTCGCCGCCCCCGCCACCGCGGCCACCGCGGCCTCCACCGCCCCCGCCGCGGCCTCCACCGTCTCCGCGGCCAAGAAGGCCGACGACCCGTTCTCGGTCTTCGCCGTCAAGGGCTCGGCCTCGGCGAAGGTCCGTCCCGGCGGGAAGATCACCTACACCCTCAAGGCCACCAACACCGGCCCCTACGAGTCCAAGGCCGGGGAGTACTACATCGTGGTGGGCGCCCCCAAGGGCGTCGACGTCACCGGCAAGTGGTCCTACTACGGTCCCAAGAAGAGCGCGTGCGCCAGCGAGGACCAGTTCGCCTTCTGCGCGGTCGACAAGACCATGAAGGTCGGGGACTCGGTCTCCTTCACCTTCGAGATGAAGGTCAAGAAGAGCGCCAAGGGCACGCTGAAGACCACCCTCGGCGTTCTGGCCTTCGACGTGCCCAACGGCGCGGAGAACCTGAGCCGCGAGGAACTGGAGCGTCTCGGCGTCAAGAGCTGGCTCTACGGCAAGCGGCACAGCACGCGCGTCGTGCGCTGACCCGCGCCGCCGCGCGACGATCGGACAGGGAGGCCCCCGCCGGAAGGCGGGGGCCTTTCCGGTCGTAAGGCGGGGGGGCGAACTCCAGGCGTCCGTATGGTGAACCGCATCCACGGCATTTTCCCCAGCCAAGTAGCGTAGATGGCGATGAACCAGCGCACGCTCCTGATCACGTTGACCGGGCCGGACCGGCCGGGCGTCACCTCCCGGCTCTTCTCCGTCCTCGCCGGCTTCCCCGTCGTCGTCGCCGACATCGAGCAGGTCGTCATCCGCAGCCGGCTCACCCTCGGCGTCCTCGTCGCCTACTCCGGAGGCCCGCCGACCGGCACCGGCGGCACTCTCGGCGCCATGTGGACCGCCGTGGAGGCCATCGCCGAGGACATGGGCCTCCACGTCGAGCTGACCACCGGCACCGACCCGCAGGAGAAGCGGCGGCGCGGGCGGCTCCACGTCACCGTCCTCGGCTCGCCCCTGCAACCCGCCGCGATGGCCGGCATCGCGGGCCGGATCGCCGCGGCCGGGGCCAACATCGACCGCATCGAGCGCCTGTCCAACTACCCGGTGACCAGCATCGAGCTGTCCGTCTCCGGCGCCGACCCGGACATGCTGCGAGCCAGCCTCGCCGCCGCCGCGCACGCGCACCAGGTGGACGTGGCCGTGCAGCGGACCGGCCTGTACCGCAGGGCCAAGCGGCTGATCGTGATGGACGTCGACTCCACCCTCATCCAGGACGAGGTGATCGAGCTGCTCGCGGCGCACGCGGGCTGCCTGCCGGAGGTCGCCAAGGTCACCGAGGAGGCGATGCGCGGCGAGATCGACTTCGCCGAGTCGCTGCGCCGACGGGTCGCGCTGCTGGCCGGCCTGCCCGAGTCGGTCTTCGAGACGGTCCGCAAGGAGCTGGTGCTCACCCCGGGCGCACGGACGCTCGTGCGGACCCTCAAGCGGCTCGACTACCGGTTCGCGATCGTCAGCGGCGGGTTCACCCAGCTCACCGACGCCCTCGTCGAGGATCTCGGGATCGACTACTCCGCGGCCAACACCCTTGAGGTGACGGACGGCGTGCTGACCGGCCGGGTGGTCGGCGAGATCCTCGACCGCCCCGGCAAGGCGCGGGCGCTGGAGCGCTTCGCCCGGGAGGCGGGCATCCCGATCAGCCAGACCGTGGCCATCGGCGACGGCGCCAACGACCTGGACATGATCTCGGCGGCCGGCCTGGGCATCGCGTTCAACGCCAAGCCGGTGGTGCGCGAGGCCGCCGACGCCGCGGTCAACGTGCCCTACCTCGACTCGATCCTCTACCTGCTCGGCATCCCGCGCGCCGAGGTCGAGGCCGCCGACGCGGAGGACGGTGTCACCCCGCCGACGCCCTGAGCGCGGCCGGTCCTGCGGCCCTTCGGCACCGCCCCGGTGACCGCCGGGCGACGCCGTGCTTCCTCAGTGCCGGGCGATCGCGTGGCCCTTCAGCGCCGTCCCGGTGACCAGCGGGCGACCCCGCGGCCCTCGCCGAGCCCGGTCCACTCGTCCTCGGTCTCGAGGACGGCGAACGTGCCGGGTGGGAAGCCGTCGCCGCCGTCCACGCCGGAGAGGCCCAGGACGAGTTCGTGGACGCCGGGGTTGTGGCCGACCAGCGCCAGCGTGCGGACCTCGGGATCACTCTGTCTGAGCAGTTCAAGAAGCTCATCCGGATAGGCCTCGTAGATGCCCGTCTCGAATCTGATGTCGGCGCCGGGCAGGGCCAGCTCCGCCGTCCGCCGGGTGCGCAGCGCGGGCGAGCACAGCACCACCTCGGGGCGCAGCCCCAGATCGGTGAGCGCCTCGCCCGCCCCGCGGGCGTCGTGCTCGCCGCGCGCCGTCAGCGGACGATCACGGTCTGCCAGGCCGGGGACGGTGGCGGCCTCGGCGTGCCTGAGGACGACCAGCGTGCGCGGCGTCACCCCGACGCCCAGATGGCGAGCCCGACGATCACCGCGAACACCACGGCCATCCCCAGCAGGATGAGCAGGAGCGTCTTGCCTCCGGAGGGCTGCTGTTCCATCAGATCCGCCGTTCCGTGAGGTCCGGGGAGAGGGGCGCCGGGCGGGTCCGGCGCGTCCGCGTCCCCGGCGCGGTCCGCGGGTCCGGAAGGGATCGAGCCGGCTCGCCGCCCGGCCCGTCCGGGGCCTGGCCACCGCCCGCCGCGTGAAGTGGAGAAGTCATGTGGTCCAGTTTCCCACCGCACCACCTCGCATACGTCAGCTTGTCGGGCCTGAAGGACCGAGCTTGCAGCTCCTCGCCGTCGATGGGTTCGACGGTTCAGGCCGCGTCGTCGGCAGCGTGACTCACTGCCCGGCCGTCGGCACCGCGCCTGGCGATGTTGATGGCCGCGTTGTGGTCGGCGGGGCCAGCGAACCCACAACCGAGGCACGAGAAGTCGTCCCGGGTGGGACGGTTGCGCTTGTCGCAGTGCCCGCACCGGTGGCAGGTGCGGGAGGTGTCGCGGGGGTCCACCAGGCGCACGGGCACGCCCGCGAGGGCGGCCTTGTAGGTGACGAACGCGCGGAGCTGGTGGAAGCCCCACGAGTGCAGGTCGGCACGCTGAGCCTTTCGAACCGTTACCCGGTCGCGGATGCCTTCGAGGTCTTCGAGGGCGATGCCGGAGCGGGTGTCTTCGGCTTTGCCGACCAGCTTCTTGCTGATCACGTGGTTGACGTTGCGGGTGAAGCGGGACTCGGCGCGGCGGCGCTTCTTCAGCAGGCGTTTGGCGGACTTGGTGCCCTTGGCCTGTAGTCGGGCGTTGCGCCGCCGTACGGCGCGCACGCCCTTGCCGCTGTGGGCCTCCCCTGTGGAGTCGGTGGCGAGGTTGACGATGCCGAGATCCACGCCCAGCCACTCGTCGGGTTCGGGACCCTGCGGCGGTTCGGGGACGTCGATCACGGCGGCGAGGTAGAACGCCCCGTCGCGGTAGATGAGGTCGGCCTGGCCGCGCATGGTGGCACCGCTGGTGGCCAGCCATCGGCCCTGGTAGACCACCGGGACGATGGTTCTGCCCGACAGGGTCAGGATGCTGACCGCGTCGCGGCCCTTCCAGGTGAGGATGCGCTGGTCGTAGGCGATGGCGCCCAGCTCCCGGAACGTCGGCTTGATCTTCTTGTCCCGCTTGTAGGCCTCGCACGCCTTGGCGATGGACCGGATGGCCATCTGTGCCGACAGGCCGAAGGAGGCCCGCAGGTCGGCGTAGACGAGCTTCTGCACCGCCATCTTGTTGGCGCTGCGGTGGGCGAACGCCACTTCGGCGGCGCGGTCGGCGGCGGCGTTGCATGCGCGCATCGTCGCCAGCAGGCTCGCTGCCTGCTCAGCGCTCGGGGCGAGCTTCAACATCTCCGTCACCAACATGCATTGAGGATATAACTCAATGCATTCGGAAGACAAACGTGCGGCACCGTCCCGCGCTTCCTCCCGGCCCTGAAGGACCGGGCTTCCGCGCTGCACATTTCGGTGAAAGGGGTGCGCCGCTCCGGCGCACCCCCTCGTGAGCTTCACGGATCTCGCCGGCCGTACCCGGCCCGGCCCTCGCGGGCCGTACCGATTCGCCGGTCCGGTGCTCGCGGGTCGTACCGATTCGCCGGCCGTGTCCGGTCCTGCCGGCTCCGCCCGCCTTCCGGGGGCGGAGCCGGCAGGCCGTCCTCAGTGCGAGATCTGCTCCGGCTCCGGCTCCCGGTCGGCGGGCCGGTCCTCCGCCGGGGCGATGCTCGCCGACCGGCGCTTGGAGATCACCACCGCGCCGACGATGACGGCGACCGCGGCCAGGCTGGCGCCGATCCGCAGCGCCGGGTTGTCGGCGTAGGTCACCACCGCCGGCGCGATGAGCAGGGCGACCAGGTTCATCACCTTGATCAGCGGGTTGATCGCCGGACCGGCGGTGTCCTTGAACGGGTCGCCGACGGTGTCGCCGATGACGGTCGCCGCGTGCGCCTCGGAGCCCTTGCCGCCGTGGTGGCCGTCCTCGACGAGCTTCTTGGCGTTGTCCCAGGCGCCGCCGGAGTTGGCGAGGAAGACCGCCATCAGGGTGCCGCAGGCGATGGCCCCGGCCAGGAAGGCGCCGAGGGAGGCGTACCCGAGGGCGAAGCCGACCGCGATGGGGGTGAGCACGGCGAGCAGACCCGGCGTGGCCAGCTCCCGCAGCGAGTCACGGGTGCAGATGTCGACCACCCTGCCGTAGTCGGGCAGCTCCGTGCCGGCCATGATGCCCGGCTTGGTACGGAACTGCTCGCGCACCTCGAAGACGACCCGTCCGGCGGCGCGGCCGACCGCCATGATGGCCATGCCGGAGAACAGGAAGACCACCGAGGCGCCGATGATCAGGCCGACCAGGACGTTCGGGGAGTCGACGCTGAGGCTGAAGACCTTGAAGTTGCCCAGCGCCGCCTGCACGCCCGCCGACGCCTTGGCCAGCTCCGTCTCGACCGACGTACGGAACGCGCCGAACAGCGCGGTCGCGGCGAGCACCGCCGTGGCGATCGCGATGCCCTTGGTGATGGCCTTGGTGGTGTTGCCCACGGCGTCCAGCGACGTGAGCACCTGGGCGCCCTCCCCCTCGACGTCGCCGGACATCTCGGCGATGCCCTGGGCGTTGTCGGAGACCGGTCCGAAGGTGTCCATGGACACGATCACACCGACCGTGGTCAGCAGGCCGGTCCCGGCCAGCGCCACGGCGAACAGGGCGATGGTGACGTTGCCGAAGCCGAGCAGGAACGCGCCGTAGACGGCGGCGCCGATGATCAGCGCCGAGTAGACCGCCGACTCCAGGCCCACGCTGATTCCGGACAGGATGACCGTGGCGGGACCGGTGCGCGAGCTCTCGCCGATGTCCCGCACCGGGCGGCGGGTCGTCTCGGTGAAGTAGCCGGTGAGGACCTGGATGGCGCTGGCCAGCACCAGGCCGATGAGCACCGCGCCGATCGCGATCAGGCGGGGGTCGGAGGTGACGGAGGCGACCTGCGGGCTCACCCCGGACAGCTCGGAGAAGCTGCCCGGCAGGTAGACGAAGGCGGCCACGGCGACGAGTACCGCCGAGATGATCGCCGAGATGAAGAAGCCGCGGTTGATCGCGCTCATGCCGGAACGGTCGCCGTTCCGCGGGGCGGTGGTGAAAATGCCGATGATCGCCGTGATGACGCCGACCATCGGGACGATCAGGGGGAAGACCAGTCCTTCGGTGCCGAAGGCGACCTTGCCCAGGATGAGGCTGGCGACGAGCATGACCGCGTACGACTCGAACAGGTCGGCTGCCATGCCCGCGCAGTCACCGACGTTGTCGCCGACGTTGTCGGCGATGGTGGCGGCGTTGCGCGGGTCGTCCTCGGGGATGCCCTGCTCGACCTTGCCGACCAGGTCGGCGCCGACATCGGCCGCCTTGGTGAAGATGCCGCCGCCGACCCGCATGAACATGGCGAGCAGTGCGGCGCCGAAGCCGAAGCCCTCCAGCACCGCGGGCGCGTCGCCCCGGTAGATCAGGACCACGATGGCCGCGCCGAGCAGGCCGAGGCCGACCGTGATCATGCCGGCCACGCCGCCGGTGCGGAAGGCGATCCGCATCGCTCGCTTCTCACCCGACTCGCGGGCCGCCGCGGCGACGCGGACGTTGCCGCGAACCGCCAGCCACATTCCGATGAAGCCGGTCAGCGCGGAGAACACGGCGCCGATGACGAAGAAGACCGACCGGCCGATGGCCGCGCCGGTCGAGGGGGCGGGAAGGAGATACAGCAGGAAGGGGATCAGAACGACGAAGACGGCGAGCGTCCGGAACTGCCGCGCCAGATAGGCGGAGGCACCTTGCTGTACGGCTCGCGCGATGTTCTGCATGCGTTCGGTGCCCTGGCCGGCGGCCAGCACCTCCCGCACCAGGACACCCGCTACGGCGAGCGCCAGCAGGGCCACGACGGCCACGACGATCACTATGGTGAAATGGGAACCGCTCAGGGATACCGCTGGCTCATCGGCAACGGCTGATCGAAGCACAGACATCCGACTCTCCTCGGCAAGACGGGTTCACGTCCTGCCCGGAGTGCGCCGCCGTGGATGGTCGACAGAAGCGGCACACATCCGGGTATTGGCAGTGCCGCTTCCGGTTGCGTCCGCAGACCTCCTCCGGGGGCCGGACCCGCTGACGGGCCGGTCCGAAGGACAAACCTTGGCCGGTCCAGGGAGTCTACGCAGCGTGGCTGCGGATATAAAGCCTCCGCGCACGGCGAATTGACAGCGTGTTTGGCCGAACCTTGTCAAGGAGCCCGCTGACGAGGCCGATTCGTCTCACATGGTGAGCCCGAAACCAGATTTCAAGCATGTTTCGGTCTTCGGGGGCCAAAATTATGCTTTGGCCGAAAATGAGAGACCAGGAACGTGGGTGGCCGGGTGCCCCGGTGAGGCACCCGGCTACCGGAATCCGTGAACGTCGGATCGGGTCTGCCCCGGCGACCACCGGGCCTTCGGCGACCACCCGGCCAGACCCAGGTCGGACCCGGATCAGACTCGGGGCAGGCCGTTGGGCGCCGCGGGCCAGCTCATGCGGATGCGCATGCCCTTGGGGCTCGGATAGACCTGGACATCGTCCGCGAGCCCCGCGATGACCGCGATGCCGAAGCCGGACATCAGGGTGTCGGGGAGCTGCCCGAGCGGATCGTCGATCCGTAATATCCCGCGATCATGCTCCGACTCGTCGCTGGGGGCCGAGTCGGTGACGGTCACCTCGAAACGCCCCAGGTCGTCGGAGAGCTCGATACGGATCGGCTCCCCCGGACAGTGAAGGCGGTGCGCCTCGACGGCCCGGGAGCACGCCTCACCGACGGCGAGCCGTACCTCGTCCAGCACCGACTCCTCCACTCCGGTGCGCCTGGCGATCGCGGTGGCGACCAGGCGTGCCGTTCGGACATGGGCGGGAAGAGCGCTGAACGTCAGCTCGACAGTGGCCATGACTACTTGTCTCGGCCGTGAGCTTCCTTGGCCTCATCGACCGAGGCGTAGATCCCGAACACCTTGGTCAGGCCGGTGATCCGGAAGATCTTCAAGATGCGCTCCTGGGTGCAGACCAGCTCCAGCGAGCCGTCGTGCGCCCGAACTCGCTTGAGCCCGCCGACCAGGACACCGAGGCCCGTGGAGTCGAGGAAGTCGACCTTCTCCATGTTGACCAGGAGGTGGAAGTTTCCCTTGTTGACCAGGTCGATCAGGAGCTCACGCAATCTGGGCGCGGTGTAGACATCGATCTCACCCTCGACCTCAACGATGGTGAGACGATCCTCGGAATGGTGGTCCAACTTCAGATCCACAGATCCTCCAGCGCCTTGCCTGCGAAAGTACCGATTCAGGCGTGACTCCCCGGGGCCGGACGGCCCCAGACGACAAGCCCTGACGCGCGGCATTCAACCATGCGTACGCTCAGTGTCTATACGAAATCACGATTCCCGGCGACTCTGCCCACAGATGCCAGACTGGAAACCAGTGACTCCGCTCTCATCTTCGCCGCTTCGGGCGGGCTCCGCGCTCGCCCGCCTGCTCGACGTTCCCGCACGTCGTGCCCGCGTGACCCACGTCGAGCACGTCCCTCCGCGCCCCGCCGTACCGCTGAGCTGGCCGGATTGGGTGGACGAACGTCTGGTTACGCGCTGGGCGAACCTGGGCGTCACCGGCCTGTGGCGACACCAGATCGAGGTGGCCGAACTGGTCCGCGGCGGGCAAAACGTGATCATTGCCACAGGAACCGCCTCGGGCAAGACCCTCTCCTATCTCGTTCCGGCCGTCTCCGAGGTGCTCGACGGCGGCACGGTGCTCTACCTGACGCCGACCAAGGCGCTGGCCGCCGACCAACTGCGCACGCTGACCGAGCTCGACCCGCCGGAGCTGCGCGCGGCCACCTTCGACGGTGACACCTCGTTCGAGGAACGGGCGTGGGCCCGCAGGCACGCCAACTACCTCCTCACCAACCCCGACATGCTCCACCGCACCCTGCTGCCCCGGCACGCCCAGTGGTCGGCCTTCTGGCGGCGGCTGCGGGTGGTCGTGATCGACGAGTGCCACGGCTATCGGGGCGTGTTCGGCTCACACGTGGCGCAGATCCTGCGCCGGCTGCGGCGGGTCTGCGCCAGGTACGGCTCCCGCCCGGTCTTCCTGCTCTCCTCGGCCACCGCCAGCGAGCCCGGCGCCTTCGCCACGCGCCTGACCGGCCTGCGCGCCGAGGAGGTGACCGCCGACGCCTCTCCCCGGGGCACCACCACCTTCGCCCTGTGGGAGCCGCCCCTGACCGAACTGCGCGGCGAGGGCGGCGCCCCCGTGCGCCGTCCCGCGACGATGGAGAGCGCCGAACTCCTCGCCGACCTGGTCACCGGAGGCGTCCGCACCCTGGCCTTCGTCCGCTCGCGCCGCGCCGCCGAGTCGGTGGCCCTCACCACCCGGGCGAGGCTGGAGGACCTGGCCGCCGACGCGGGAAGGCCCGTCCACGACGTGGAGAGATACGCCGGCGGCGTGGGATCCACCGGCGGCGAGGAATCCACCGGCGGCGGGAGGCTCTCCGATCTCCCGGACAAGGTGGCCGCCTACCGGGCCGGGTATCTCGCCGACGACCGACGGAGGCTGGAGCGGGCGTTCCGGTCCGGTGAGCTGCTGGGGCTGGCCACGACCAACGCGCTGGAACTCGGCGTCGACGTGTCCGGACTGGACGCCGTGCTCATCGCGGGCTGGCCGGGCACCCGAGCCTCCCTCTGGCAGCAGGCCGGCCGGGCGGGCCGGGACGGACAGGACGCCCTGGCTGTGCTCATCGCCAGGGACGACCCCCTGGACACCTATCTGGTCCACCACCCCGAGGCCCTCTTCGGCCGGCCCGTCGAGGCGATCGTGCTGGATCCCGAGAACCCCTACGTACTGGGCCCGCACCTGTGCGCCGCCGCGGCCGAGATCCCGCTCACCCCCGACGACCTGGAGACCTTCGGCCCGTCCGCCAAGGAGGTGCTCGCCGGCCTCGTCGAGGACGGACTGCTCCGCCGGCGCACCACCGGATGGTTCTGGACCAAGCGGGAACGGGCCACCGACCTCGCCGACATCCGGGGAGCCGGCGGATCGCCGATCCAGGTCGTGGAGGCGTCCACCGGGCGGCTGCTCGGCACCGTGGACGAACCCTCGGCCCACACGACCGTGCACGCCGGCGCCGTGTACGTCCACCAGGGGGAGACGTTCCTGGTGGAGGAGCTCGACCTGGACGCCGGGGTGGCCCTCGTGGAGACGGGAACACCGGACTACACGACCTTCGCCCGGGACGTCACCGAGATCTCCATCCTCGAGTCACTGCGTTCGCGGCCCCTGGGCCCGGGAGAGCTCCACTTCGGCTCGGTGGAGGTCACCCGCCAGGTCGTGTCGTATCTCAAACGCCGCACCCAGAGCGGTGAACTCCTCGGGGACGAGGACCTCGACCTGCCGCCGCGCACCCTGCGCACCCGGGCGGTCTGGTGGACGCTGCCCGCCTCCGTGGTCACCCCCCTGGCCGAGGAGGGCCTGGACCTGGGCGGGGCCGCGCACGCCGCGGAACACGCGTCCATCGGACTGCTGCCGCTCTTCGCCACCTGCGACCGCTGGGACATCGGCGGGGTCTCCACCGAGTCGCACCCCGACACCGGCCTGCTCACGGTCTTCGTCTACGACGGTCACGAAGGCGGCGCCGGCTTCGCCGAGCGCGGCTACGCCCGGGCCCTCGACTGGCTCACGGCCACCCGCGAGGCCATCGCCTCCTGCGAGTGCGACCACGGCTGCCCCTCGTGCATCCAGTCACCCAAGTGCGGCAACGGAAACGAACCTCTGGACAAGGCCGGCGCGCTCCGGCTCCTCGCCGTCCTGCTCTCCCTCGGGACAGGTTCCTAGGTCCTGTTCCGTGGGTCCTCGCCACGGAACAGGACCCACGGAACAGGTCCCAGTGCGACGGGGGAGCCGGACGGCCGATCAGCCGCCTCATGGTCCCGCCGGCGACTCCGCCGGGGACTCGGCGATGTACACCGGCCCGGCCCGGGCGAGCGCGGTGATCGGTCGAAAACCGAGACCGGGCAGCGGCAACCGTAAGGTCACCTGGATGTCGGCGATGCCGTCCTGGCCGACGACGCATCCGGTGACCTCCGCGCCATTGGCCCGGGCCAGCGCCTCGGCCCGCGTGCACCCGCGGTCGGGAACCACGAAGGCCAGCCGGGCGGCGGCGAGCGCGCTCAGGTCCGCGGCGCTCTGCGCGCGATGCCTTCCCACCCTGGCCGCGCCGACGGTCATGATCACCGCCGCCATGGCCCATACCGCCGCCATCACGGCAACCGCCCAGATCGTCGCCGATCCTCGCTCTCGCCCGGCTCTGCTCCGCGCCGCCGTTCCGGCCTCGCGGCGAAACAACCCGTCGCCCGTCAGGTCGTTCGTGCCTCCCCGGCTCACGGCTCCCCCTCGGATCCCCCGGACGCTCCCGGCATATCGGAAACTCCAGGGACTCCGGGCTCCGGGGCGGCGACGGCGGACGAGCCGACCTCGACGGCGGGGAGCAGGGAACCCCAGCGGGGCCGGACATGTGCGGCGACCTCGACTCGGACGGTCTCCGCGGTCACGTCCACCTTGACCGCCGCTCCCATCGGGGCGAGGGCGAGGATGTCGGCACGCACCCGCTCCACGGGCTCACCCCGGGCCGCGGCCCGGGCACCCGCCCGGGCCGCGTCGACGCATTGAAGCTGCGCCCCGACCGTCGCCACCGCCCACAGAGCGGCGGCCAGCACCACCACGACGGCGGGCAGCACCACGGCCGTCTCGGCGGTCACCGATCCCCCGGACCGGTGCGGGCGGGCGAGGACGCCGACCGGCCTCCCAAGCCGGTGGAACCGGGCGGACCGCCGGGACCGGGTGAACCGGCGGAGCCCGGCGGGCCGAGGAGCTCGGGCACCCGGCTTCGGGTGGATACGGGCACGAGATCTCGGACGAGGAGGAGCGAAGGCGTTCGCCGGGCTCATCCCGCAACGTTCAGCGCTCGGTTGATCAGTTTGGAGATCAGCTCCTGGACCTCCGGGCTCGTGACCACTTTGAAGAGAAGTGCGGCGAACGCACAGGCGGCGATCGTGCCGACGGCGTACTCCGCGGTGGACATGCCCCGGTCACGGCCTGGGCCGGTGAGGGCGGCCGTCCGCCGGGCCAGAGCCTTGCGCGCCCGCGCGGACAACCTCTCCGCCCAGCGCCGCGACCGCGCGTGCCATCCGCCCGGCGGGAGCGCCGGCACGCTGCGCAACGGCCCCCTCCGGACGCCGCCGGAGAGCGAGCCGGCGGCGGGTGAGCTCGGCGAACGAACCATGTCTCCTCCTGGATGCCGCGACCGGACCCCATGCCCGGTGCCTGCGAAGCCAGGGTCGCCGATGCGGGTGGGCGCCGAAGGAGCCGAACGACGTTCTGTGGACAACTCGGAGGCCGAGGGAACCCCCTGTGGAAAACCCCGCTCCCCCGCCCGAGGCGCACGGCGAGCGATGACGAGGCCTGGACAGATACCCGAAATCGTCGAGGGCGAGGTCAGAGGTCTTCCTGGATCCGCCTGACCGGCTCGGTGACGAGGCGGACCGCGGCGTCCACGGTCGCCTCATGAACCCCTGGATCTTCGGACGGGCTCATGAGGATCGCCCACATGAGCCCGTCGATGATCGAAAGAATGATCCGGGCGAGCGCGTCGTGGTCGATCCCTGAACGCAGTTCGCCGACGGACTCGGCGTAGCCGAAGACCCTGCCGAGGTTCTCGCGGGCCTCCTGGTTCAGTTCCTCGATCGATGCGGCGAACTCGGGATGGACGACGGCCCTGGCGTAGAAGGCGGCCCAGACACGGGCCTCGCCCCGCCTGCGCGCGTCGAGCGGCAGCAGTTCCATGATCGTGGCACGCAGCGCGTCGGGGAAGGTCATCCCGGCCGGATCCAGCCGGATATGCCGCAGACGCTCTCTCTCCGCGGTGACGACGGCGTGCAGGGCGAAGGCCAGCATCTCGTCCTTGGTGGTGAAGTAGCGCTGCACCGCCCCAACGGAACAACCCGCCTCGGCGGCCACCGTACGGACGCTGACCGCTTCGAGGCCCTCGCGTTCGGTGATGCGCAGCAGGGCGGCCGTCATATGACGACGGCGCTCCTGGTGATCGACGACCTTTGGCACTCGTCCAGTCTCCCGCACGTCTTATCAAATACAGTAGTATTAAATACGTTCGCATTCTAAAGTGGACGAGGTTTTACGATGAACCAGCGGACACGTAAGCGGATGGCGGGACGGTGGCTCGCCCTGGTGGGGGCCTGGCTCATGGCCCTCGTGACGGCGACGGCGGCGAGCACGGCACTGCTGCCGATGCCCAGCCTGTCCCTGTGGGCCATGGGCCTTCTGGCACTGGAGTTCAGCCTGCTCCTTGTGCCGCTCGCCCTGGTGGGCGTCGTCCTGGCGGTGATCGCCGCACGTGGGAGGGCCGCCGCCGTACCGAACGCCGCGGAGACGGAGTCCGCCGGGCACGAGGCCCCGCCGACGGACCGCCCACGCTCCGGAGGCGGAGCCGGACGGACCGGTCGCCGGGTGGCCGCGACGGCCGCGGGCGCGCTGAACGCGGTGGTGCTCGTCGCCGCCCTCCTCCCGGCGGTCTCGGCGTGGCGGACCGCCCAGGACCACGATGTCCCCCTGAGCCTGGCGGGCTATCTCGACGGGTTGTCCGACACCGCCGACCGCGGCCCCGACGCGACCGTACGGTACGCGCGAGCGGGTGGCACGGACCTCATGCTCGACGTCTGGCGACCGGCGAACCCGAAGGCGGCTTCGGGGCCGTTGCCAGTGGTGATCAACGTGCACGGCGGGGCGCAGGACACGCCGCAAAGCCCCTTTCCCCGATGGGACACCTGGCTGGCCGACGCCGGCCACGTGGTGTTCGACGTGGACTACCGCTTCTTCCGGGACTACGACTGGCGGTCGTCTCCCGGCGACGTCAAGTGCGCGATCGGCTGGGTGGCGCGCAATGCCGGACGTTACGGCGCCGACCCGAAACGGATCACCCTGATGGGCCAGTCGGCCGGCGGCTATCTCGCCCTGCTGGCCGCGTACACCACCGCCGCCGAACTCCCTCCCACCTGCGAGGTGCCCGAAGCCGAGCTGGACGGCGTCATCGCCTGGTACGCGCCGAGCGACATGACCGCCGAGATACCCCCGGCCTTCCGGCTCTCCGAGCCGGTACGGCGGCAGCTCACCGAGGAGACATGGCGGCTGGCCGACGAGGATCGGGTCCGCGCGTCGCCACGTCATCACATCCGGGCGGGACTGCCGCGAACGCTGTTGATACAGGGCGGACGTGACATCCTCCAGCCCGCGGAGGACACCAGGGCTCTCGCCACCCGGCTGACCGGCGCCGGAGTCGGAACCGAGCTCGTGGAGATCCCTTACGCGGATCACCAGTTCGACCTGTCGTGGGGCGGTTTCGGCAGCCAGATCGCCAGGCACGTGGTCCTCGGCTTCCTGCGTCCCCCCACCACACCCTGACCGGACGTCAGAGGTTCCTTCGCCGCACCCCGCCGGACGTCAGGGAAAGAGCACCTCGTCGGCGAGACCCGCGACGACGGGGATGATCCCGAGGAGGACGAAGGCGGGCAGGAAACAGAGGCCGAGCGGTGCGACGGCCTGAACTCCGACTCGACGGGCCGCGGCGGAGGACACGGCCCGTGCCTCGTGACGGGAGTCGTCGGCCAACCGGCTGAGGACATCGGCCACCGGAGCACCGCTGAGAGCCGCCCTGCTCATCGTCCGTGCGAGAGGCGCCAGCGGGCGTTCGGCGGCGAGGGCCCGCCAGGCGCTCTCCGGTGCCGCTCCCAGTCTCAACTGCCCGCTCACCCAGGCCAGCCGTTCCGCGATCGGCCCGCCGATCGCCTCGGCCGTGACGTCGACGGCTCCGGTGACCGGTTGTCCCGCGCGAAGGCAGGCGACCATGAGATCCGCGGCCAGCGGCAGGTCCGCCGCCACACGGTCCTGCTCACGGCGTGATCCGGGAGGCTCTCGCCTGCGGAGCGACACCCACGTGACCACGGTGCCGAGCGCTCCCGCGGCGACCCCCGGGACGCTTCCGACAAGGAGGAACACCACGACACCCACGGCGGCGCAGAGCAGCGCCTCTCCCCGGCCGGGTCGTCGCCTCGCGGCCGGAGCGCCGTCCGCCGTGGGGAGCCCGAACAGGGACGCCCCGTCTCCCGCCCGCGACGTCCCCGGACTCCACGGACTCCACGGGCTCGCCGGAGCCACCGATCCCGGTGAGCCCGGCGGGCCTGACGGACTTGATGGGCCCTTGGCTCGCCCGGCCCGGTGAATCCGGTGGACGCGCCGAGCCGGTTCGTCAGGTGGTATCCACAGCCATCCCGCGAGCGCGGTGAGCATGACGGTGACCAGTCCGATCATCTGCCTCTCCCGAGTCGTTCCTCACGCTTCCGAACCTCGAACTTCCGGCACCCCGCGCTTCCCGGACCCCGCGACTCTCCGGCTTTCGTGCCTTCGCGGGCTCACCGCCCCGGAGCGCACCGCCTCCGGTGCCCGTGGCCGCCTGAGCCCGCCGCTTCCCGGTCCGTGGCCGCTCCTTCCGCCGGCCTTTCCGCCGGCCTTTCCGCCGGCTTTCCGGTGGCCTTCCGGTGGCCGCTCCCGCTCCACGGTCAGGAGCGTTCCGCGCGAGCCGCCAGGCGGTGGGTCCACCACAGGCCGCAGCCGTCGAGCGCCAGCCCGGCGAGCAGGCAGCCGAACCCCGCCGGGCCGCCGAACAGGAAGCGCAGCGGCCGCATGCCGAGCCCGGTGGCCATGACCAGGCCGAGGGCCGGCAGGACCGCCAGCAGGCGTGCGGTGGCACGCGGGCCGGCGAGCTGGGCGGTGACCTCCTGGCGATGCGCCTGGGCCTCCCTCAGTGAGGCGGTCACCCGGTCGACGAGGGCCGACAATCCCGCCCCTGCGGTCGCACTCACCCGCCAGCAGGCGGCCAGACCGCGGAACGCCTCTCCCCCTTGCTCCGGTGCGGCGGCCAGCAGGGCGGCCGGAACGTCGCCCCCGTCTCTGGCCGCCGCCACCAGCGGCCGCACCGCCACCGGGTCGGGGAACTCCGCGACCGCCGCGGCCCGGGCCAGCGCCTCACCGGGTGTCCGCCCCGCGGTCAGCTCCGCCGCCAGCCCCTGGCACAGCTCCAAGGAGGCGGCCCGCCAGGCCGCGGCGCGTCTGGCGGGCCTGGAACGGCGGGTGACCCTCTCCTTCAGGGAGGAAACCCGGAGGAACGGACGACGGCCCATCCGGAGGAGACGCGCCGTCCCCGGGTCCGGCCCGGTCCACAGCCAGACTGCCAGGGAGACGAGGAACACGGCCGCCGCCGTCACGGCCACGCCTCCGAGGTGCCGTGGCCAGGAGGCCCGGAGGCGGGAGGACCTGGGGTGTGACGCTCGGGGGTGGAGACCCGGTACACCGGACGGGCCGCCACGGTGGTGATGTCAGGGATCCGCGCCCTGAGGGCCACGAACCCGGGGCCGGGGATCACCTCACCCCCGGACGGGAAGGTGAGGGCCGGTTCGGCCTCCACCAGACCCGAGGGGCGACGGATCATCATGCAGATCTCGGCCACCCGGCGGCGGCCGTCGGCGTGGTCGCGGACAAGGTGGATGACGACGTCCAGAGCGGCGGCGATCTGGCTGTGGACAGCCTCGCGGCTGAGACCCGCGGCGCACGCCAGGGCCTCCAGCCGGGGCGGCACATCGGTCGCGGTGTTGGCGTGGAGGGTGCCGCAGCCGCCCTCGTGCCCGGTGTTCAGCGCGGCGAGGAGGTCGACGACCTCGGCGCCCCGCACCTCGCCGACGACAAGGCGGTCCGGGCGCATCCGGAGTGCCTGGCGGACGAGGTCGCGCAGGCAGACGCCGCCCACTCCCTCAAGGTTGGCCGGGCGGGATTCCAGGCGCACCACGTGCGGGTGCTCCGGCCTCAGCTCCGCGGAGTCCTCCACGAGCAGCAGCCGGTCACCGGGATCGGCGAGGGACAGCAGGCTCGACAGCAGTGTGGTCTTGCCCGTGCCGGTGCCGCCGGTGACGAGGAAGGCGAGCCTGGACTCGACCACCGCGGTGAGCACCGGGACGGTGCCGGCTCCGATCGCGCCCGCCTCGACGAGGTCGGCGAGGGCGAAGGCGCGGCGGGGTGGGAGCCGCAGGGACAGGCAGGTGCCCCCGGGCGCCACCGGCGGCAGGACGGCATGGAGCCGGACGCCGCCGGGGAGCCGGGCGTCGACGTAGGGGCAGGCGTCGTCGAGTCGCCGCCCCGCCGCCGCGGCGAGGCGCTGGGCGAGCCGCCGGACCGCGTCCTCACCGGGGAAGACGATCGGCGTCCGGCGCAGACCGCATCCGTCGTCGACCCACACCTCGCGCGGGCCGTTCACCAGCACGTCGGTGACCTCGGTCTCGGCCAGCAGGGGCTCCAGCGGGCCCGCTCCGATCAGGTCCGCACACAGGGCCCGGGCGACCGCCAGTATCTCGGCGTCACCGAGCACCGCGCGCTCGGCTCTGAGTGCGGCGGCGACGTGCGCGGCGCTGGGCTCGACGCCGGCCCGGGCCAGCCGTACGCGGACCGCCTCCACCAGGTCGGGTGAGACGGCCGCGGCCGTGCCCGCGGAGCGGTCGCCGGCACGGCCCGCGGCCGGTTCCCGGCTCATGCCCCGGCGCCGTTCTCGGGCCCGTACAGCGAGTTCAGGAACGAGGAGCAGAAACGGCCGAGGGAGGTGCGACGGCCGACCGGCGGGGCGTCACCGCGGTTGAGCGCGGCGGCGAGCCGGGGCTGGTCGGGCAGGGCGCCCACGGAGGGGACGCCCAGCGAGGCGGTGACCACGCTCTCTTCGAGGACCCCGCCGCGCACGACGGCGCGCACCTCACCCGTGTGCTCGCGCAGCCCGGTCAGGACCTGGGCGGCGGCCAGCACGCCGCGCACGTCGGCCGTGACCACGAGCAGGGTGACGGCGGCCCGGCCGAGCGCCTCCGCCGCGGCCGGATCGAGGCGGCGAGGGAGATCGACGATCACCAGATCGAAACCCCGCGTGCCCGATTCGAGGACCGAACGCATCGCCTCGGCGGGGATGGCCTGGGCCTCCCCGCGGTGGAAGGAGAGCAGGGTCAGCTCGGCGAAGGAGGGCAGGGCGGCCTGGAGGGCGGTGAAGCTGATCCTGCCCTCGCGGGCGACCAGGTCGGGCCAGCGGGCCCCTTCGGCCTCCTCCTGGCCGAGGAGCAGGTCGAGGCCGCCGCCGAGGGGATCGGCGTCCACGAGGAGGGTACGGAGGCGGCGACGGGAGGCGCTCAGCGCCAGCGACGCGGCCAGAACACTGGCCCCCGCCCCGCCGCTCCCGCCCACGACGCAGACCACGCGCCCCGCTCGCTCGGCCGGCTCCACGACGTCGGCGAACTCGTCGACCAGTCGCCGCTCGGCCGACGGCAGTTCGAGGACGGACTGGGCGCCGACCGCCACGCATCTGCGCCAGGTGTCGGGTTCGTCCGGAGCGCGGGTGACCAGCAGGACGCGAGGTCTGGGCGGTGGCCCGGTGGCGGCCAGGGCGTCGGCCAGGTCGCTGCCGACCACGACCAGCGGCGCGCGGTTCCAGTAGGGCCGGGCGTGTGCCGGGGCGTGGGCGACGTCCAGCTCGGCTCCGGCTGCGGCCGCGACGCGGAGCAGGTCGTCGAGCAGGTCGGGGTCTTCGGTGATGACCAGCGGGCGGTCCATGGGTGCCTCCCTGAAATGCGGAAGGCCCACTTTCCGGGGAAGGCGCCCGTCCCCGGGGCGCCGAACGCCGCTCTGTGGAAAACTCCGGCGGCGCGGCCACCCCCTGTGGACAGCAGGATCGGCGCGCCGTACGGACGGACCCGTGCGCCCTGCTCCGAAGGAGCGCGGGGCCGCGAAGGGGTACGAGCACGCGGGCGGAGGGGAGAACGGAGCCGGAACCAGGCCGGAGAGACCGCCGGGAACATGACCGGGACGGAGGCCGGAAAAGCGGCGACCCCCGCAGGGGGGAGAGCGGGGGTCGCCGATCGGTCCGGCTCTGGGGGGGTAGAGCCGGTCCCGTTTCAGAAGAAAGCCTTCAGCGGTATCCGAGGCGGAACGGGATCACTTCCGAACGAACTCGTCCGCTGCCGCCCCGGTACGGGGATACGCCCTAATGCTGCCCGATCGACTTGAGTTTCGTCGAGGAGTAAACGGCGATTTCTTACGGTTTTTCTAAGGTAACGATTCCGTCGCGAGGAACTGCCCATTCATCGCTCCCCACCGTTGAGGCTCCGCGGACACGAAGAGTGACACGGCAGACACGATTCCCAGTTTGTACGCTCATGTCCCCTATGTCGGGCAAGTGAGGTTGGTCCATGAATGTCCCTCGGTCTGTAAAGGTCTTGGTCTCAGGGGTTCCCATCCGCCTCGATCCGGCATAGAAAGGGTTCAACGGACCACTTGTCCGGGGCATGGCCATCGGGCACCCACGTGCCGCCGAGCCGCGGGAGGCATGTCGGAGCGGGCTCCAACCCGCTCAGTGACATCAGGGTGCACGCCTGGTAACCCGTCTGGACGTGCCAGCGACGGCGCTCCACACCAGGAGCGCCGTCTGCTATGTCCGCGACCGGGGCCAGGCCGCGCCTGTGACCGGAACGCGACTGCGGCCGGGCCGCGCCTGTGACCAGAGCGGACGCCCCACCGTCACACCCGACCAGAGCGAACGCCCCACCGGCACACCTGACCGGACGCCCCGCCGGCACACCCGACCGGACCGGGCACCCCATCGGCGTACCCGATCGAACCGGACGCCCCACCGGCACGCCGTCCGCTTCGGACGCGGGAGGCCCCGGCGCATCCGGGGTCCGGTCAGCCGCGCTGCATGGACTCGCAGATCGCCGTGGCCTCCCGCACTCCGAGGGTCACCGCCGAGGCGCAGTGCCGCACCCAGCGCGCCACCCCTTCCGGGGTGCCGAGTATGTAGGAACGCAGGGCCTCCGGGTAGCCGGGACCGAGCTCGGCGTGACCCACCTCGACGGCCACCAGGGACTTGGGGTCGAGGCCGAACTCCACCAGGCTCAGCCGCTCCGCGGCCCGGGCGATCACGCCGTCCGCCGACCCGAACGGCCGCAGCACCGCCAGCTCCGCGTGCACGATGGCGGCGAGCACCAGGGCGGGCGCCGTGGACGTCCCCGTGACGAGGCCCACCAGCCCGTCCACCCGGGCCACGGTCTCCTCCGGGCCGGGCGCGGGGCCCACTCCCAGGGGGTCGGGCGCCTCCGCGGCGGCCCGGGGCCGCCCGAGGTCCTCGGTCAGGCCGGTCGCGGCGAGGGTGTGCAGCCTGGCCAGCACCTGGCGCGGCGCCGTACGCCACGTGGGGCCGAGCCGGCCGAGCTCGGCCGAGACGCGCAGCGCGCCCTGGACGACCGGGTCGGTGGCCTCGGGGATGGCTTCGAGGGGGACGTCCGCACCGTCCAGCGCGGCGGACGCGCGTGCCCCGTGCAGCGCGGACATGGCCGACACCTGCGGGCTCTTGCGCCGCAGCACGCGATGCCGGTAGAGCCGGTCCACGGCCGCGCGCGCCTCGGCGACGGCCTCGGGCACCCCGGGGAGCTCGGAGATGGCAGCCAATGGGTCGTTCACGTCCCCGACCCTACCGGCCGGTCAACAAAGGACCGCCGCCGCCCGCCGGACGATCCCGGTATCCGCTCCGAACCCCGAGCCCCGAACCCCGAGGGATCCGCGTGGCGAGCCCGCGGCCGGGCGTCCCGGCCCGCCGGGCCTGTGGCCGCGCGCCCCCGTGGCGGTCTCCGGCCGCGCGCCCCGTACGGCGAAACCCGGCTCTCACCCGGCGAAGCGAGCGGCGAAACCCGGCTCTCACCCGGCGAAGCGAGCGGCGAAACCCGGCCCTCGCCCGGCGAAGCGAGCGGCAGAACGTCCGGCAGAACGTCCGGCGGAGCATCCGGCCCGCGCTCCGGGCGGCATCGCACCGTTCTCCCCGCGCCCCGCCTCCGTTCCTCCTCCTGCCCCCGATACGGCGCCGCCGGTCTCCGGCCGGGGCCGGACCGGATCGTCAGGCCGATTTGGCCCGTCGCCGAAACGCCCGGTGCGTGCGACGGGAAACGCGCGCCACGCCGTTCGGCGAACGCATACCACCGCCCACCGCAACCCCCTGTAAAACCATGTGAATAACGCTTTATCCATTCTTATGGTGTCGAAAGCACAACGGTTTTCCGGCGCGCGTCATCGGCCGCCGAGACCTTTGTGAACCGCGCCGACCCCCTATCACCGGTTGGTACAGACCTGTCTAGACCTCTTGTGGCGGGCACCGCCAGCCTGGTGAAGTGGGACCGTCCAGACCGACCGGCCGTACGTAAGGAGTGCGCAGTGACCCCGGAGACCCCTGGTTCCGAGTCGCGTGAGACCCAGGAGACCTTGTCGAACCTGCTGCAGGAGACCCGGCGGTTCGCGCCTCCCGCCGCCCTCGCCGCGGCCGCCAACGTGACGGCCGACGCCTACACGGAGGCCGAGGCGGACCGCCTGGCGTTCTGGGAGAAGCAGGCCGCCCGGCTCGCCTGGTCCAGGCGCTGGGACACCACGCTGGAGTGGAACCCGCCCTTCGCCAAGTGGTTCGTCGGCGGAGAGCTCAACGTCGCCTACAACTGCGTCGACCGCCACGTCGAGGCGGGCCGCGGCGACAAGGTCGCCTACCACTGGGAGGGCGAGCCCGAGGGCGACAGCCGTACCCTCACCTACGCCGACCTGCAGCGCGAGGTCTCCAAGACGGCGAACGCGCTGCGGGAGCTGGGCGTGGGCAGGGGCGACCGGGTCGCCGTCTACATGCCCATGATCCCCGAGCTGCCGATCACGATGCTGGCCTGCGCCCGCATCGGCGCGATCCACTCGGTGGTGTTCGGCGGCTTCTCCGCGAGCGCGCTCAGCGGCCGGATCAAGGACGCCGACGCCAAGCTCGTGGTGACCGCCGACGGCGGCTACCGCAGAGGCGCCCCCAGCGCCCTCAAGCCGACCGTGGACGAGGCCGTCAAGGAGTGCCCCGGCATCGAGCACGTCCTGGTCGTGCGGCGGACCGGCCAGGAGGTGGACTGGACCGACAAGGACGTCTGGTGGCACGACCTGGTGGACCGGCAGTCCGAGACCCACGAGGTCCAGGCGAACGGCGCCGAGGACCCGCTGTTCATCCTCTACACCAGCGGGACGACCGGCAGGCCCAAGGGCATCCTGCACACCACCGGCGGCTATCTCACCCAGGTCGCCTACACCCATGACGCGGTGTTCGACCTCAAGCCCGACACCGACGTCTACTGGTGCACCGCCGACATCGGCTGGGTGACCGGCCACTCCTACATCGTGTACGGCCCGCTGGCCAACGGCGCGACCAGCGTCATCTACGAGGGCACCCCGGACACCCCGCACCGCGGCCGGTTCTGGGAGATCGTGCAGAAGTACGGGGTCACGATCCTCTACACCGCTCCCACGGCGATCCGCACCTTCATGAAGTGGGGTGACGACATCCCCGCCAAGTACGACATGTCATCCCTGCGCGTCCTGGGCAGCGTCGGCGAGCCGATCAACCCCGAGGCGTACGTCTGGTACCGCGAGCACATCGGCGGCGAGCGCTGCCCGGTGGTGGACACCTGGTGGCAGACCGAGACCGGCGGCGTCATGATCAGCCCGCTGCCCGGCGTCACAGCGGCCAAGCCCGGCGCGGCCATGCGCCCGCTGCCCGGCATCAGCGCCGACGTGGTCGACGACCAGGGCAACTCCGTGCCCAACGGCGGTGGCGGCTACCTCGCGATCCGCGACCCGTGGCCGTCGATGCTCCGCACGATCTGGGGTGACGACCAGCGCTACATCGACACCTACTGGTCGCGCTTCGAGGGCATGTACTTCGCGGGCGACGGCGCCAAGAAGGACGAGGACGGCGACATCTGGCTGCTCGGCCGGGTCGACGACGTCATGCTCGTCTCCGGCCACAACATCTCCACCACCGAGGTGGAGTCGGCCCTGGTCTCCCACCCGAAGGTCGCCGAGGCCGCGGTGGTCGGCGCCACCGACCCGGTCACCGGCCAGGCCATCGTGGCGTTCGTGATCCTGCGCGGCAACGTCGAGGAGAGCGACGACGTCGCCGCCGAGCTGCGGAACCACGTGGCGAAGACGCTGGGCCCGATCGCCAAGCCGCGGCAGATCCTGGTGGTCCCCGAGCTGCCGAAGACCCGCTCCGGAAAGATCATGCGGCGTCTCCTGCGCGACGTGGCCGAGAACCGCAGCATCGGCGACGTCACCACGCTCGCCGACAGCACGGTGATGAACCTCATCTCCGAGAAACTCCCCAGCGCCAAGAGCGACGAGTGACCCCCGGCCCGTGTGGCCCCGCGGGCCGTGAATCCACGGACCCGCGGGGCCACACGGGCCGAAAAGGGATTTTCCAGCCCATGTAGGCTGACGGGCAGGTGTGCCGGGAAGTCTGGTCGGCCGGTGGGGGAACGACCTCCGCCGCGTTGCCAGGAGGTCCCATGCCCCGTCCCGCACGCCGTCCCGCCGAGATCTGGCCTTTCGGGCCCACCATCCGGTACGGCCGCCAGGTCGCCGAGGCACTGCGCGCCGAGACCGTCGGCGGCGTCGTCATGCTGCTGGCCGCGGTCGCCGCGCTGGTCTGGGCCAACGTCTCCCACGACTCCTACGAAGGGCTGCGCGCCGCCTCCTTCGGCCCACAGGCCCTGGGCCTCGACCTGGAGCTGTACCGGTGGGCCCAGCACGGCCTGCTCGCGGTCTTCTTCTTCGTCGCCGGCGTCGAGGTCAAGGAGGAGTTCGTCCACGGTGAGCTCGCCAACCTCCGCAAGGCCGCGCTGCCCGTCATCGCGGCGATCGCCGGGATGGTCGTGCCCGCCCTGGTCTACCTCGCGGTGAGCCGGGGCGCGCCGGACGCGGCCCGCGGCTGGGCCATCCCCACCGCCACCGACATCGCCTTCGCCCTCGCCGTGCTCGCCGTGACCGCGAGCGCGATGCCGGCCGCGCTCCGGGCGTTCCTGCTGACCTGCGCCGTCGTGGACGACCTCGGGGCGATCACCGTCATCGCCGTCTTCTTCAGCCACGACCTGAACCTCCTCGCCCTGCTGGCCGGAACGGCGATCATCGCCCTGTACGGCCTGCTCCAGGCCCGCCGGGTCCGCGGTCTGTGGATCTATCTCCCACTCGCCCTGGCCGCCTGGTACGCCGTGGAGATCAGCGGTGTTCACCCGACCGTCGCCGGGGTAGCGCTGGGGCTGATGACGCGAGTGCACGCCGCGCCGGGTGAGACGGGCTCCCCCGCCGAACGGGCCGACCACCGGATCCGCCCCCTCTCGGCGGGCCTCGCCGTGCCCGTTTTCGCGCTGCTGTCCGCCGGGGTCCCGCTCGACCTGGCCGGGCTCGGCGACGCGGCCGGCGACCGGGTGGTGCTCGGCGTGGTCGCGGGCCTGGTCGTCGGCAAGTTCATCGGCGTCTTCGGCGGCGCCTGGCTGGCCGTACGGCTCGGCCTGGCGAGGCTGGCCGCGGAGCTGAGCTGGCGGGACATGGCGGCCGTGTCCACCCTGGCGGGAATCGGGTTCACCGTCTCCCTGCTCATCGGCGACCTGGCCTACGGCGGCGACCAGGGGCGGGCGGACGCCGTGACCGTCGGCGTGCTGGCGGCGAGCCTCATCGCCTCGGTCCTGGCGGCGGTCCTGCTCAGGGTGCGCGTGCGCGAACACTCGGCACGCAGGATGATGGTCGACACCGGCCCTTGATTGGAGAACCCCAGATGACACAGATGCCACCCGCGGAACCCCAGGAGGAGTCGCTGGGCTCGCTGGTCGCCGCGGCCACCGACCAGATCTCCACCCTGGTCCGCGCCGAGATCGAGCTGGCCAAGTCCGAGCTCAGGTTCGACGCCAAGCGGGCCGGCGTGGCGGCCGGCCTGTTCGGCGCCGCCGCGTTCATGGCCCACCTCTGCCTGATCCTGGCCTCGTTCGCCATCGCCTACGGCCTGGTCGCCCTCGGCGTCTGGACGTGGCTGGCGTTCACGATCGTCACGGTGTTCTACCTGGTGGTGGCGGCCCTGTTCGTCTACCTCGGCATCCGCCGGCTCAAGGGCCTGACCGGGATGAAGCGGACGCTGCACTCGCTGAAGACGCTCAAGAGCGGCGAGAGCGACCTCCCCGTCGCGGCGGCGCCCGTCCCCCCGACTGCGGGCCAGGTCGGCTCGCACCGTGAGCCGGTGAGCCGGGACCTGTGAACGCCCCCGACGAGTCCCTGGTACGGGTCGAAGGCCCCTGGACCCACCGCTCGGTGCACGCCGGCGGGACCCGCTTCCACGTGGTGGAGGCCGGCGAGGGGCCGCTCGTGCTGCTGCTGCACGGGTTCCCGCAGTTCTGGTGGACCTGGCGCAACCAGCTCGTCTCGCTGCCCGCGGCGGGATACCGCGCCGTCGCCGTCGACCTGCGCGGCTACGGCGGCAGCGACAAGCCGCCGCGCGGCTACGACCTGCCCACGCTGGCCGGTGACGCGGCCGGGCTGATCCGGGCACTGGGCGAGAGCGGCGCCGTCGTGGTCGGCCACGACTGGGGCGGGCTGCTGGCCTGGACGATGGCGGTGTGCGACCCCAAGGCGGTCCTGCGGCTGGTGACGGTGTCGGCCCCGCATCCGCGCAGGCTCCGCGCGGCCCTGTTCGGCGAGCCGTTCGGCCAGCTGCGGGCGGCCTCCTACGCGCTGGGCTTCCAGCTTCCGTTCCTGCCGGAGCGCCTCCTGACGGCCGGGGACGGGGCGAAGGTGGGCCGGATGCTCGACGAGTGGTCGGGGCCGGGCTGGCCGGAGGAGGACGTGGCGAGGACCTACCGCGAGGTGTTCCGCATCCCCACGGTCTCCCACTGCGCGGTGGAGTACCACCGCTGGTTCGCCCGCTCCCAGCTCCGTCCCGACGGGCTGCGGTACGCCAGGATGATGCGGAAGGGGATCGACGCGCCCACGCTGCAGCTGCACGGCGCGCTGGACCCCCACGCCCTGCCGCGCACCGCCCACGGCTCGGGCCGCTACGTGACCGGCCCCTACCGGTGGAAGATGATCGACGGCGCCGGGCACTTCCCGCACGAGGAGCGCCCGGAGGAGTTCGACGCCGAGCTCGTCTCCTGGCTGGCCGACCCGGAGCCGGGCCGGTGATCCCACGCGACCGCGTCCCCGGGGCGTCCCCGGCCCGCTGTACGGCGAAGGAGTCCGGCCGGTGATCCCCAGGGACCGCGACCCGGAGGGACGGCCGCGCAACCGGCGGCCCCGGGACGCCTTCGGCAGGCCGCTGCCGCACGACGCCGAGGGCGTCGAGCGCGTCCCCGACGACTACGCGCCGAGTGCCGCCGAAGCCCTGTCGGAGGCGCGGCGGCTGCTCGGCGAGGGCCGGCCGTTCCACGCCCACGAGGTGTTCGAGGGGCGGTGGAAGAACTCCCCGGCCGGGGAGCGGGAGCTGTGGCAGGGGCTGGCGCAGATCTGCGTCGGCCTCACCCACCTCCAGCGCGGCAATCGTCGCGGGGCCGCGGCGCTGCTCGCCCGGGGAGCGGACCGGGTCGAGGGGTACGGCGTGCCGTACGAAGAGGTCGCCAGGACCGCCCGGACCCTGGGGGACACGGACGCCGGGGCGGCCGTCGCCGCGATCCGCGACCTCCTCGACGGACCCGGGCTCTGAGGAACCCGGGCTCCGCAGGGCCCGGGACCTCCCCGGGCGGATGACGCGGGTCCCGGCCCGGTGACGCGGGGCTCCTCCGCGGGACACCCCGGAGGCTCCGATGACCGGGTCCTCCGCGGAAGCGCCGGGAGCCCGGCCGCGGGAACGGTCCGCCTGCCGGTGGGGTGACCGCCGGGAGCGGGCTTCGCGGGGTCAGCCGCCGCTCTGGTCGCACTCCTGGGTGCTGACCCGGTTGACCAGCCGCGAGCCGTCCTGGGCGTCCGGCGTGACCTCGGCGGCGGTGAGGACGTATCCCGTCTCGCGCTGGTCGAGGGCCGCGGCGAAGACGACGCCGTAGACCTTGCCCTCGGGGGAGAGCAGCGGCCCGCCGGAGTTGCCCTGCCGTACCAGGCCGCGGATCGCGTAGACGTCGCGGAAGACCGTCTTGCGGTCGTAGATGTCAGGCCCCTTCGCCTTCTGCTGGCCCCGGATGCGGGCGACGTTGGGTGTGAAGCCGTGGCCGTGCGGGAAGCCCGCGACGATGGCGTCGTCTCCCTTCTCGGCGCCGCCGTCGAAGCGCAGGACCGGGAGGTTCAGGCCGGGGACGTAGAGGATCGCGATGTCCCGGTCGGGGTTGTAGAGCACGACCCTGGCGTCGTGGACGTTGTTGAGGTAGTCGGTGACCTGCAGGCCCTGGTCGACGCCCGCGACCACGTGGGCGTTGGTCATGATCCGGTTCTGGGAGTAGACGAAGCCGGTGCCCTCGATGTGCCTGCGGCAGCTCGTGGCGATGCCCTGGACCTTGACGATGCCCCGGCGGGCCCGCGAGAGCTGCGATCCCTTCAGCACGCCCTGGTCGGGCGGCGGCACCTCGACGAACTGGCCCGCCCCTATGGCGTCGAAGACCTTGGGGAAGCCGGAGGTGTCGATGAAGCTCTTGAACGGCTTCTGGAAGTCCTTCGCCGCGGTCGGCAGCGCCTGGTCGACGGTACTGATCAGCAGCGACTTGTTGACCTGCTCGCTGAGCAGCGTGAACTGCGAGGAGGCCAGCAGCGATCCGATCAGCCAGGCGGTGACCAGCACCGAGAACGCGCTGGCGAAGGTGCCGCCCACAGCGTCGACGACCTTCGCGGGCTCCCAGGTGACGTGGCTGCGGACCACCGCGCCGATCGTCGAGGAGGCGAACTGCCCGATGGTCGCGCTGAGGAACACGATGACGATGGCGAGCAGCGCCCGCTCGGTCTCCCCGTCGACCACGGCGGCCGCGATCGGCGGGGCGATGAACATGCCCAGCAGCCCTCCGCCGACGAATCCGACGAAGCTCAGCGCCCCGATGATGAACCCCTGCCGGTATCCCGACACCGCGAAGGCCACCATCAGTGCGATCAGGATAAGGTCGAGGAGATCACCACTCACCCCTTTACGGTATCCACCGACCGGCCCGCGCGTGCACTCCTTCGGTGACGTGCGGCCCGTTATCGTGGCCGTATGGCAACGATCGGGGGGTCGGCGCCCGTGGCGGCTCTCATAGAGACCGCGCTGCGGGACCAGGAGGACGGCGAGGTCCGCTGGCACGTGATCGGGCTGCTGGGCGAGCGGCACGACCTGGAGACCCTCGCCGCGGCGCGGCGGCTGTGCGACGGCGGGACGGTGGCCGAGCGGACGCTCGGGGCCGACATCCTCGGCCGTCTGGGCCTCAACGACCGCGGCCTGCCCATCCTGCGCGCGCTGGCCGCCCGCGAGGAGGACCGGACGGTCCTGTACTCGGTGCTGATCGCCTTCGGCCATCTCCACGACCGCCGCGCGCTGCCGTCGGTGATCCGCCTGAGCGAGCATCCCGACCCCAGGGTGCGGTACGGCGCGGCCTACGCGCTGCCGAACATCGTGGGCAGGCCGCCGGACCCCACGGGCCTCGCGGCGCTGCGGCGGCTGGCCGCCGACCCCGACGACGACGTGGCCGAGTGGGCCTGCCTGGGCCTGGCGCTGTCGACGGGCGGCGCGATCGACGGCGTCCGGCCGGCCGCCGCGACCGGTGACGGGCGGCCGGCGACCACCGGCGAGGAGAGCGCGCGACCGTCAGGCGGCGGGACCGGCGGACGGCCGTCAGGCGATGGCGGGGCCCGCGCCGGGCGGCCGTCAGACGGCGGGCGGCCGTCAGCGGGCGGCGAGGTTGACGACGTCCGGGGGGATGTCCTCGACCCGTGAGCGGTCCCAGGGCCGCTCGAATCCCGATCCGGCGAGCACGCCGTCGAGCACTCCGGCGGTGAAGCCCCACACCAGCAGCCCCCGCACCCGGAACGCCGGGCCGCTGTAGCCGCTCGGGTGACGCAACCGGAGGCGGTTGACCGGGTCGACCAGCTCGGCCACCGGGACCCGCTCCACCGACTCCACCTCGTCGGGCGAGGCCGCGTGGACCGCGCACGGGGTGTGCCACCAGCCCACAACCGGGGTCACCCGGTTGTGGCTGTGCGAGACGTACAGCTCCGGCATCGTGCCGACGACGTGCACCCCCGCCGGGTCGAGGCCGGTCTCCTCCCGCGCCTCGCGCAGCGCGGCGGCGACCGGGCCGCCGTCGACGGGATCGACCCCGCCGCCGGGGAACGCGGGCTGGCCCGCGTGCAGCCGCCCGCGCCGGCTGCGCTGGATCAGCAGCACGTCGGGGCCGAGAGGGCCCTCACCGAACAGCAGCAGCACCGCGGCGGCGCGCCCTCCGGAGGCGGGCGGGCGCAGCATCGGGGGAACCGGCGCCTTGGCGGCTCTCCTGGCGAGGGTTTCCAACCATCCGGGAACTTCCACGGGTACACCTCCGATCTTCTGCAACACCTCGGCCCGGCCGGTTGCTTCCCGGGTCCCGCCGCTTCCGGAGGGTTCGCGGGAGCCGGGGCGGCGGGGGCCGAGGGTGCGCGGGTTCCATGATCCTCTCCGGCCCGTCCGCCTCTCCGGCCCGTCCGCGGCAGGGCCGGGCGGCCGGATCAGGAGAACGGTCCGGGCCGCACCAGTTTCCCGGCCTGGACGGGATCGACCGGGCCGATGCCGTACGAGGGGCAGAGGGCGGCGAGCGGGCAGACGCCGCAGGCGGGTTTGCGCGCGTGGCACATGCGGCGGCCGTGCCAGATCATGCGGTGGGACGCCATCGTCCAGTCGCGTCTGGGGATCAGCTCCCCCACGACCTTCTCGATCTTCACCGGGTCGGTCTCCGTGGTCCAGCCGAACCGGCCGGCCAGGCGCTGGAAGTGGGTGTCCACGGTGATGCCGGGGACGCCGTACGCGTTGCCCAGCACGACGTTCGCCGTCTTGCGGCCCACGCCGGGCAGCTTGACGAGGTCGGCGAGCCTGCGGGGGACCTCGCCGCCGTGGCGCTCGCAGACGGCCTGGGCCATGCCGACGATGCTGGCGGCCTTGGCGCGGAAGAAGCCGGTGGACCGGATCAGCTCCTCCAGCTCGGCCCGGTCGGCGGCGGCGTAGTCCTCCGCTGTTCTATATTTCATAAAAAGAGCTGGAGTGACTAGATTGACCCTTTTGTCGGTGCACTGTGCGGACAGGATCGTCGCGACCAGCAGTTCGAGCGGGTCGCGGAAGTCGAGTTCACAGTGCGCGTCGGGGTAGGTCTCCGCCAGGATCCGGTCCATTCGCCGGGCACGACGGACCAGGGCGAGCCGGGTCTCACCAGCGGGGATGATGTTGCGGGCCACCCCGACAGCCTACGCGTACGGCCCCCTTTGGGACTGCGCGGTGGGATACGTCACAATGACTGCGTGAGCCGTGAAACAGGAGGCACTGTGAACACCGACGACGTGCTGGGCAAGGCACCTCTGTTCGCGGCGCTCGACCGTGAGAGCGCCGCGGCGCTGCGCACGAGCATCTCCGAGGTCACCCTGTCCAAGGGGCAGACGCTCTTCAGCGAGAACGAGACGGGCGACCGCCTCTACGTGGTGCTCGAAGGCAAGATCAAGCTGTCCAGGACCGCGCCGGACGGCCGGGAGAACCTGCTGAGCGTGCTCGGCCCGGGTGAGATGTTCGGCGAGCTGTCGCTGTTCGACCCCCGTCCCCGCACCGCCTCCGCCATCGCCCTGACCGACGTCCGGCTGGCCGGGCTCGGGCACGACGACCTGCGTCCCTGGCTGACAGGCCGTCCCGAGGTCGCCCTGCACCTGCTGCGGGCGCTGGCCCAGCGGCTGCGCCGCACCAACGACGTGCTGGCCGACCTGGTCTTCACCGACGTCCCGGGGCGGGTCGCCAAGGCGCTGCTCGACCTGGCCGACCGCTTCGGCCAGCGGATCGACGACGGCATCCGCGTCCACCACGACCTCACCCAGGAGGAGCTGGCCCAGCTCGTCGGCGCGTCCCGGGAGACGGTGAACAAGGCCCTCGCCGACTTCGCCCAGCGCGGCTGGCTGCGGATCGAGGCCAAGGCCGTGGTCATCCTCGACCTGGAGCGCCTGCACAACCGCTCCCGGTAGGACCCGCCGGGACCGTTGGGACCGTTCCCACGGCGTTCCCACGACTAGCCGGACCACGCGACCGACCGGGCCCACGCGACCGGCCCGGCCGGCTGGCCGTACGGGCGGGCCACGGCGCGGTCAGTCCTCCAGGTAGCCGAGCTGGGCTCGGACCGACATCTCGGCGGCCGGCCAGAGCGACGGGTCGACGTCCGCGTAGACGATCTCGACGATCTCCCGCGGCGTCGTCGCGCCCCGGGCGCGGGCCGCCCGGATCTGGTCCAGCCGCCGCCTGCGGTGCGCGACGTAGCCGTCCAGCGCGCCGATCGGATCGGCCAGCACCGGACCGTGGCCGGGCAGCAGGGCCTCGGCCCCGGCCCGTTCGGCCGTCGCCCGCAGCCGGTCCAGCGACCGCAGGTAGTCGGCCAGGTCGCCGTCCGGGGCGATCACGGTGGTGCCCCGGCCGAGGACGGTGTCGCCGGTCAGCATCGCCCGGTCCTCCGGCAGCCAGAAGCACAGCGAGTCGAACGAGTGGCCGGGCGTGCCGACGACGTGCAGCTCCAGGTCGCCGGCGGTGACCACGTCGCCGTCGGCGAGGCCCTCGTCGCCGAGACGGTGCCGGGGGTCCAGCGCCCTGACCGGCGCGCCCACCAGCCCGGCGAACCTCCGCGCGCCGCCGCTGTGGTCGTCGTGACCGTGGGTCAGCAGGATCGCCGCCACCCTGCGCCCGGCCAGGCGGGCGGCGACCCGCGCGAGATGCGCCTCGTCGTCCGGCCCGGGATCGACGACGAGCACGTCCTCCTCCACGTCCTGGCGGCCGATCACCCACGTGTTCGTGCCGTCCAGCGTCATCGGGGACGGGTTGGGCGCCAGCAGCGCCAGGGTGTGGGCCGTGCCGGAGCCGTCCGGCCCGCCCAGGGGTATCCGCAGCCCGCTCACCGGCGGCCCTGCCTGAAGTACTCGCCGTCGAGCACCAGGCACAGCTCCCCGTCCACCTCGGCGACCTCCGGCATGAGCGTGACGATCTCCCGCCGTACGGCGAGCACGTCGGCCACGGTCGCGTACCCGGCGAGCTCGCCGAGCGTGCGGTGGGTCGGGGGCATCAGGAAGATCCGCCCGTCCCTGGCCCCGGCGAGCGCGTCGGCGGGCCGGGCCCAGGTCACCTGGTCGGCCTCGCCGCCGACGTCGCGGGTGCGCTGGCCCGCGGGGAGGGCGGCGACGAAGAAGCGGGTGTCGAAGCGCCGGGGCTCGACCACCGGGGTGATCCAGTGGCCCCAGGGCCGCAGCAGGTCAGAGCGGAGGACCAGTCCGCGCCCGGCGAGGAAGTCGGCGAACGACAGGCTCCGGTCGATCAGGGCCAGCCGGTCGGCCTCCCAGTCGTCGCCGGTGGTGTCGGCCACGACGGACGTCGGGGACGAGCCGGCGAGCAGGACGCCCGACTCCTCGAACGTCTCGCGCACCGCGGCGCACACCAGGCCGCGGGCGAGCTTCTCGTCCGCCCCGAAGACCTCGCCCCACTCGGCGGGCGACGGCCCGGCCCATGCGACCGCGTGGTCGGCGTCCCGGGGGTCCACCGACCCGCCGGGGAAGACGTAGGCGCCCGCCGCGAAGGCCATCGCGGCCGTGCGCCGGAGCAGGTAGACCTCAACGCCCCCGTGCCCGGACCCCCCGGTGTCGATGCCTCCGGCGCTCCCGGAGTCTCCCGCGCCCCCGGCGCTCTCGACGTCCCCGGCGCTCTCAACGCCCTCGGCGTTCGCGGTGCCCTCGCGCAGCAGGACCACGGTGGCGGCGTCCCGGGCCGGAACGGGCCGCGCCCGCCCGGCCAGGATGTCGCGCGCGCGCTCGCCGTCCGCGCCGGAAAGCGGGAACCCGCCCATTCAGATCCTCCACCAGAACAACAGTCGGTCTCGGTGACCATCATGTGGCAGGTCCGCCGCTCCGGACAATCGCGGCCGGCCCCGGTGGCCGGGCCGGGACCGGCCCGGCCACCGGCGAGCCGCCGTCAGCGGACCTCGGCGATCAGTTCGACCTCCACCGGCGCGTCCAGCGGGAGGACCGCCACGCCCACCGCGCTGCGGGCGTGCCCGCCGGTCTCGGCGAACACCTTGCCGAGCAGGTCGCTCGCGCCGTTGATCACCTGCGGCTGCCCGGTGAAGTCGGGGGCGCTGGCCACGAAGCCGACGACCTTGACGATCCGCACGATGTTGTCCACGCCGCCCGCCGCCGACGCCGCGGCGGCCAGGGCGTTCAGCGCGCAGATCCCGGCGAGGCCGGCGGCCTCCTCCGCGGTCAGCTTCTCGCCGACCTTGCCCGTCGCCACGAGCCCGCCGTCCACCATCGGGAGCTGGCCCGAGGTGTAGACGTGGTTGCCCGTCCGGACGGCCGGGACGTAGGACGCCAGCGGCGCCGCGACCTCCGGCAGCGCGATGCCCAGCTCGTCCAGCCTCTGCTGCGGCGTCACTGCTTGGGCCGCTTCAGGTAGGCGACCAGCTGCTCGGGGTTCGGCCCCGGCACGACCTGGACGAGCTCCCAGCCGTCCTGGCCCCAGTTGTCGAGGATCTGCTTGGTCGCGTGGACCAGCAGTGGCACCGTCGAGTACTCCCATTTCGTCATGGGGGACACATTAGCGAGGCGGGCCCGGCCGGCGTCCGCCCTACGCCGCCCCGCGATCGCGCGCCCGTTCCGCCCCTGGTCCGTCCCCGTTTCGAGGCCGTACGGCCGGCCGCGCGCCGCGGAAGTGAGCGGGATCACCGTGATGGGTCCCGGAGCAGGACGGTCCGGGCGAATCGTGAGGTGACGGTTGGGTAGCCTTCGAGACGTGAGAGCTCGCGACACCGACTGGGACGGCGTACGCCTCCACGTCGTCACCGGGAAGGGCGGCACCGGCAAGACCACGGTGGCCGCCGCGCTCGCCCTTGCCCTCGCCGCGGGCGGACGCAAGGTCCTGCTGATCGAGGTCGAGGGCCGGCAGGGCATCGCGCAGGTCTTCGACCTGCCGCCGCTGCCGTACGAGGAGCGGCGGGTCGCCGTCGCGCCGGGGGGCGGGGACGTCCACGCCCTGGCCGTCGATCCCGAAGAGGCCATGCTCGACTACCTCGAGATGTTCTACGGCATGCGCCGGGCGGGCAAGGCCCTGACCAAGATGGGCATCGTCGACTTCGCCACCACCGTCGCCCCCGGCTTCCGCGACGTCCTGGTGACCGGCAAGACCACCGAGGCGGTCCGCCGCAAGAACAAGGACGGCAGGCGCGTCTACGACGCGGTCGTGCTCGACGCGCCCCCGACCGGGCGGATCACCCGCTTCCTCAACGTCACCAACGAGGTGGCGGGCCTGGCCAGGGTCGGCCCCATCAAGAACCACGCCGACCTGGTGAACGGCGTGGTGGCCTCCCCGGAGACCGCCGTGCACTTCGTCACGCTCCTGGAGGAGATGCCGGTCCAGGAGACCCTCGACGGGCTCGCCGAGCTGACCGCCGCCGGTCTCCCGCCCGGCGGGATCTTCACGAACATGGTCAGGGAGTCGCTGCTCCCCGCCTCCGTGCTGGACGCCGCGGCCGGCGGCCGGTTCGACCCGGCCGAGCTGGCGCTCGGTCTCAAGGCCGCGGGGCTCGCCGACGGCACCTCCGACGCCGCCGCGGTGGCCGAGGCGCTCGCCGAGGAGATCGTCGAGCACGCCCACCGCACCGGGCTGGAGCAGCGGGAGCGGGAGTCGCTCAACGCGTCCGGCCGCCCCCGCTACGAGCTGCCGTTGCTGGCCGACGGGGTCGACCTCGCCGGGCTGTACGAGCTGGCCGAATCGATCCGCAACCAGGGAGCAGCATGAGCGAGCGACCCGGCGGGCACCGGGACGTCCCGGTCCTCGACCTCGACGCGATCGTCGACGACCCGGACACCCGGATCATCGTCTGCTGCGGCTCCGGCGGCGTCGGCAAGACCACCACCGCGGCCGCGCTGGGGCTGCGCGCGGCCGAACGCGGCCGGGCGGCCGTCGTGCTCACCGTCGATCCGGCGCGGCGGCTCGCGCAGTCGATGGGCCTCACCGAGCTGGACAACGTCCCGCGGCCGGTCGAGGACGTGGCGGGCGACGGCACGCTGCACGCCATGATGCTCGACATGAAGCGGACCTTCGACGAGATCATCGAAGCCCACGCCGACCCGGAGCGGGCCCGGCAGATCCTGACGAACCCCTTCTACCAGTCGCTGTCGTCCAGCTTCTCCGGCACCCAGGAGTACATGGCGATGGAGAAGCTCGGCCAGCTGCGCCGGTCGGGTGAGTGGGATCTCATCATCGTGGACACCCCGCCGTCGCGGTCCGCGCTCGACTTCCTGGACGCGCCGGAACGGCTCGGCCGCTTCCTGGACGGCCGGCTGATCCGCGTGCTGACCGCCCCCGCCAAGGCGGGCGGGCGGAGCGCGTTCAAGCTGTTCAACGCGGGCTTCGGTCTGATCGCCGGGGCCATGACCAAGCTGCTGGGCGCGCAGGTGCTCAAGGACCTGCAGACGTTCGTCTCCGCGCTCGACGCCGTCTTCGGCGGCTTCCGGGCGCGCGCCGAGCAGACGTATCAGCTGCTGCAGGCCCCCGGGACCGCGTTCGTCGTCGTGGCCGCGCCCGAGCGCGACGCGATGCGTGAGGCGTCGTACTTCGTGGAACGGCTCGCCGAGGAGCGGATGCCCCTGGCGGGCGTCGTGATCAACCGGGTGCACCGCTCGCCCGCTGAGGGCCTGTCGGCCGCGCGCAGCGCCGCCGCCGCCGAGGAACTGGAGTCGCGGGGCGGGCACGACCTGGCCGCCGCCGTGCTCCGGCTGCACGCCGGCCGGATGCAGCTCGCCGCCCGCGAGCACCGCGAGCGCGAGCACTTCGTCACCGCCCACCCGACGGTGCCCGTCGCGGAGGTGCCGGCCATGTGGGAGGACGTGCACGATCTGGAGGGCCTCCGCCAGATCGGCAAGCTCCTGGCCGCCCAGTAGCGCACGGATCCCGGCCGCGGTGGCGCCCCGGTCCCGGCCGCCCGGTAGCGCCCCGGCCAGTGCCCCGGAGCCTTCAGGCCGGCGGGCTCCCGGCCGTCCGGTGACGCCTCGGGGCCTCCCCCGGAACACGCGGATACGGCCGGCGCCGAGGCGCCGGCCGTACATACGTGATCGGAACGGACGTCAGCCGGCGATCAGCTCGTTCGTCCGTTCGTACTCCTCCTTGGCCATCTCCAGCAGATCGCGCCAGGAGTCGACGTCAGGTCGCCGGCGCAGCAACGCGCGGCGCTCGCGCTCGGTCATCCCGCCCCACACCCCGAACTCGATGCGGTTGTCCAGTGCATCTGCGAGGCACTCGGTACGGACCGGGCATCCCCGGCAGATCAGCTTCGCCCGGTTCTGGGCAGCGCCCTGAACGAACAACGCGTCAGGATCCGCACCCTTACAGGCCGCACGGGAGGTCCAATCCGTGATCCACATTCGACCCCACTCCCCTTAGGTGGTCAGTCGTGACTTGGGGCCGACGGGCGCGGGCGTCGGGCCTCCGTATTCAGTTGCCGCAGAAAGAGAACGTACGCAATCAGACGTTCGAGCCGACAGACCCCGGCGGGACCAATTTCCCGCATGGTCATCAGCGGCCACGTGGCCGGGAATGACTAGTCACCTGACTCGGCGCGTGGCCGTCGCCTGACTCGATACATGACCGGGTCAAGTCTGATTGGCGATCCGTTACCGTTTGGGACATCCGTCCGACGTACTCTTGACGTGTGCAAGCTCAGGGCAAAGATCATGTAACGGTGATAGGCGCGGTCGGAAAGGTTCTGCGGCTGGTCGCCGCGGGCGCCGCCGCGGGTCTTCTGGCGGCCGGCGTCGCGTTCCCGGCGGTCGGGGGCGCGGGACTCGGCGTGAACTCCGTCACAGAGGAGCTGCACCTACGCCCTGAGGCGCTCAAGGAACCCCCGCTGCCGGAGAAGACCGTCCTGCTGGCCGCCGACGGCAAGCCGTTCGCGCAGTTCTACTACGAGAACCGCGAGTCGGTGAAGCTCGACGAGATCGCCGACGTCATGAAGACCGCGATCATCTCGATCGAGGACTTCCGGTTCTACGAGCACGGCGCCATCGACATCGAGGGCACCATGCGCGCGGCGGTGCGGAACGCGGGCGGCAGCTCCACGCAGGGCGGCTCCTCGATCACCCAGCAGTACGTCAAGCAGGTGCTCTTCAACAGCGCCGAGACCCCCGAGGAGAAGCAGGCCGCGATCGCGCCGACCATCTCCCGGAAACTCAACGAGCTGCGCTACGCCCTGGCGGTCGAGGAGAAGTACACCAAGTCGGAGATCCTGGAGAAATATCTCAACATCTCCTACTTCGGCGCCGGCGCCCACGGCATCCAGGCGGCGGCCAAGCGGTTCTTCGGCAAGCCGGCGTCCAAGCTGGAACTGTGGCAGGCCGCCACGCTGGCCGGCGCCGTACAGGACCCCAACGGCACCGACCCGGCCCGGCACCAGGGCGAGTCCTCCAAGCCCTGGAAGGCCCGCCAGCAGAAGCTGCTGGAGCGGCGCAACACCGTCCTGAACCGCATGTACGAGCTCGGCAAGATCACCAAGCAGGAGGCCGACGAGGCCAAGGCCAAGAAGCTCGGGTTCAAGGACGTCTCGGCCCCGGGCGGCTGCGAGACCAGCAAGTACCCCTACTTCTGCGTCTACGTGCGCGAGGAGATCCGCCACAACAAGCTGTTCGGCAAGTCCCCCGAGGCGCGCGAGAAGCTGCTCCAGCGCGGCGGCCTGACGATCAAGACGACGCTCGACCCGCAGGCGCAGAAGTCCTCGGAGAAGGCCATCAAGCAGATGGTCCACGCGAGCGACAAGCCGGTCGCCGCGCAGGCGATGGTCGTCCCCGGCACCGGCGCCATCAGGGCGATGGCCACCAGCCGGAAGTTCGGCAACAGCAAGAAGAAGAACGAGAGCAGCATCAACTTCGCCGCCGACGCCCAGCACGGCGGCGGCATCGGCTTCCAGGCGGGCTCGACGTTCAAGGCCTTCACCCTGCTCACCGCGCTCGACCAGGGGATGAAGCTCAACGACGGCAACACCACCGGCAAGTCCTACAACGCCCCCAGCCACGGCGCGTTCCGCGACTGCAAGGGCAACGCGGTCGGCGAGCCCACTCATGACGTCTTCAACTCCAGCGAGGGCGGCGGCGGCTTCAAGTCGCTGACCACCGGCACGCTGGGCTCGGTGAACACCTTCTTCATGAAGCTGGAGGAGAAGGTCGGCCTCTGCAACGTCGTCAAGACGGCCAAGAAGCTCGGCATCGAGCGGTCCGACGGCGGCCCGCTGCGCGAGGTCGAGACCTTCACCCTCGGCGTCAACGAGATGGACCCGGTGACGGTCTCCGCCGCCTATGCGACCATCGCGGCCCGCGGCACCTACTGCGAGCCGATGGCCATCACCGAGATCCGTGACCGCTACGGCAAGGCCACTCCGTACAAGCCGAAGTGCGAGGAGGTCCTCGACGAGGAGGTCGCCGACGCGGCCACCCACATCATGTCCGGGGTGTTCACCAAGGGCACGATGAGCGAGATCGGCGGCATCGGCCGGCCGGCGGCGGGCAAGACCGGCACCACCGACGCCTACACCGCCGCCTGGTTCGCCGGGTTCACCCCCGACCTCGCCTCCGCGGTCAGCCTCGGCGACCCGCGCGGCGCCTTCACCCACGACCTGACGGGCGTGACGATCGGCGGCACCCCCTACGGCTACGTCTACGGCGCCACCATCTCCGGGAAGATCTGGAAGCTGTCCATGCCCGGCGCGCTGAAGGGCGTCGACCCGACCCCGTTCCACTCGGTCAACATGAACCGCTTCGGCGGCTGCTCCGGCAACTGCGCGCCCAAGCCGCCGCCGAAGAAGCCGGGTGACGTCGGCGGCGACTTCGGCGACGACGGCGGCGGCGACAACACGGTCGTCAACGACGGCGGCACCTTCGGGCCCGGCTTCGGCCGGGGCAACGGACGGGGCCGGGGCCGGGGCAACGGCGGCGTCGTCAACGAGGGCACCCGCTAGGAACCCGTGGACGCCCCGTCGGTCCTTCCAGGGACCGGCGGCCGGACCGCCGGAGCCCTCCCCGCATCGCGGGAGGGCTCCCGGTGTTCTCCGGAGCGGACTCAGGCGCTCAGGCGGGTCCGCACGATCTGCGCCACCCGGCCGCCCTCGGCCCGCCCCGCGACCTTGGGGTTCAGGACCTTCATGACCTGGCCCATCTCCCTGGGCCCGGAGGCGCCGGTCTCGGCGATGGCCTCGTCCACCAGCCCGGCGATCTCGTCGTCGGAGAGCTGGGCGGGGAGATACTCCTCCAGCACCGCCTGCTCGTCCAGCTCGGCCTGCGCCTGCTCGGCGCGGCCCGCGCCGCTGAACGCCTCCGCCGCCTCCCGGCGCTTCTTGGCCTCCTTGGTCAGCACCTTGACGATCTCGTCGTCTGAGAGCTCGCGCGCCGTCTTGCCGGCCACCTCCTCGACGTTCACGGCCGCCAGGGCCATGCGGATGGTCCGGGTGCGGACCTCGTCGCGGCCCTTCATCGCGGCCGTGAGGTCGGCCTTCAGCTTGTCCTTCAATGTGCTCATGCGGTCCATCTTGCCGTCTCACCGGTCCCGGTGTATCCAGGGTTTCTCCCAGGACGCCGGGTGTCGGGCATGATGAGGGTGTGAGGAAAGCAGCCGCGGTGCCCCTGTCCCTGCTCGGCGTCGGCCTTACCGGCCTCGCCTACGCCTCGGTCGTCGAGCGCAACGCGTTCCGCCTACGGCGGTTCGACGTGCCCGTGCTGCCGCCCGGCCGGCGTCCGGTGCGGATCCTGCACCTGTCCGACCTGCACCTCACCCCGCGCAGGCGAATGCTGATCAACTGGGTCCGCTCGCTGGGCGAGCTCCAGCCCGACCTGGTGGTCAACACCGGCGACTCCATCGCCCACCCCGACGCCGTCGGCCCGCTGATGGAGGCCCTGGAGCCGCTGCTGACCCGTCCGGGCCTGTTCGTCTACGGCTCCAACGACATGTACGCGCCGCGCCCCAAGAACCCGGCCCGCTACCTGTGGCGCACCTCCAAGGGCGACCACGTCCAGAAGATCCCCTCGCTTCCCTGGGAGGAGCTGGGCGCGGCCATGTCCGCCGAGGGCTGGCTGGACATGAACAACACCACCGCCCGCCTCAAGGTCGGCGACCTCGACGTGGCCGTGGGCGGCATCCACGACTCCCATATCAACCGCGACCGTTACGACCTGATCGCCGGGCCCGCGCCCGAGGAGGCGGACCTCCGGCTGGGCGTGATGCACTCCCCCGAGCCGCGCAACATGACCCGCTTCGCCGCTGACGGCTACCAGCTGCTGCTGGCCGGCCACACCCACGGCGGCCAGCTCTGCGTCCCGTTCTACGGCGCGCTGGTCACCAACTGCGGCATCGACCGCGCCCGGGTCAAGGGCCTGAGCCGTCACGACTCGGCGTTCCTCCACGTCTCGGCCGGCCTGGGCACCAGCCCCTACGCTCCGGCGCGGTTCGCCTGCTTCCCCGAGGCGAGTCTGCTGACCCTGGTACCGCGACGCCGGAATGACGCAAGCACCCGCGAAGTCCGCTAGACTTTCTCAAGCACGAGCAAGCCCGTCGTGCGCCGGGGTGTAGCGCAGCTTGGTAGCGCGCTTCGTTCGGGACGAAGAGGTCGCAGGTTCAAATCCTGTCACCCCGACGTTTGGATTCCCGACACCAGGGGCCCGATCGCTGGAGACAGCGATCGGGCCCCTGGCCGTTTTCGCCGCGTCCCTGGGTCCCGCTCGGAGGTGAAGACGCTCCCGACCGGCCACCACCTGTGCCGGGTCGCGTCCGTCCTCCGGCCCGGACGTCTCTGACGCGGTGGAGACGCCGGCCCTCTACCGGGCGGGCGGCGCCGTGCTGTCGCGGACGACCAGGCGGGTGGGGACGAGGTCGGTGCCCGGTGGGGCGACGCCTCCCTCATGGATCTGCCGCAGCACGCCCTGCACGCAACGGCGTCCGACCTCGGCGAAGTCCTGGTGGACGGTCGTCAGCGGGGGGACGAAGCAGGCGGCGTCGGGGATGTCGTCGAAACCGACCACGCTGATGTCGGCGGGGACCGCCCGTCCCCGCTCGTGGAAGGCGCGCAGCAGGCCGAGGGCCATCTGGTCGTTGGCGGCGAACACCGCGGTGCAGTCTGGGTCTCCGGCCAGCGCCAGCCCGGCGGCGTAGCCCGACCGGGCGGACCAGTCGCCGTTCAGCGGCGGGGGCACCGGCCGGCCGGCCTCCTCCAGGGTCAGGCGCCACGCCTGTTCGCGGCGCTGACCGGCGAAGGACGCCTTCGGGCCGGTGACGTGCCAGACCGTGCGGTGCCCCAGATCGAGCAGGTGCCGTACGGCGAGGCGGGCGCCTTCCGCCTGGTCCGCGTCGACGACGCTGTACCGGTCGCCGGCGTCGGAGTCCACGACGACGACGTGGACGCCCGGTGGCAGCGTCACCGTCCCGGCGTCGAGGAGGTGGACCTCGATGATGACGATGACGGCGTCGACGGCCAGTTCGCCCATCCGGGTGAAGGCTCCCAGCACGTTGTCCTGGGTGGGGACGTCGATGGGGATCAGGGTGATCGCGTATCCCTCGGCCGCGGCGTGGGTGGCGATCGCCTCCAGGGTGCGGCCGTTGCCGATCGAGGTCAGGTTGAACAGGATCACGCCGATCGTGTTGAACCGCCCGTACCGCAGGGCCCGGGCGGCGCTGTTGGGGCGGTAGCCCAGCTCACGCATCGCGGCGAGCACCTGCTCGCGGGTCGTGCCGACGACGCCGGGATGGCCGTTGGAGACCCTGGAGACCGTCTGGGAGGAGACGCCCGCGAGCCTGGCCACGTCCGCCATGGAGACCCGTTGTTTGCGTCGGCCGCCCGGAATGCCCGAGCCGCCCCGTTGCACGCCGCCGACCGGCGTCGGAGACTGCCGGGCCGGGCCGTCCGGATCCATCAGCGTGCCGCTCCTGCCTGCTCGCCTCCGTCGCGGGGGCCGCCGGCCGGGATCCGGCCGGACGTCGGACGTGGGCGAGCCCTTGACCTCATTTGGGACGGGTGCCATCATACCGCGACGGAAGTTTACGTAAACATAACCCTGGCGACTCGTCGCATCACTCTTCGTGCCATCCGCATCACCCTCCCACGCGGGTGATGTTTACGTAAACATCACCACGACCGGTGGGCACGCCGCCGAGAGGAGCGAGCCGGTGGGCACGGAAGGCCACTCGAACGTACGGAGGACCCGGGCCGCCGGACGCCGGTCGTGGATCGGCTGGCGGTTCGTCGGACCGTTCATGGCGGTGTTCGGGCTGGTCTTCCTGGCGCCGATCGCCTCCTCGATTCATCTGAGCCTGTTCCGCACCAGGCTGATCGGCGGGACGTCCTTCGTCGGCCTCGACAACTACGCGAAGGTCCTGCGGGACCCGCAGTTCTGGTCGGCGACCGGGCGGGTGGCGGCGTTCCTGGCCGTCCAGGTGCCGATCATGCTGTTCCTCGCGCTGCTGGTCGCGCTCGCGATCGACAGCGGCCGGCTGTACGGCTCGGCGTTCTTCCGGATCTCGGTGTTCCTCCCCTACGCGGTCCCCGCGGTCGTCGCCGCGCTCATGTGGGGCTTCATGTACGGGTCCCGGTTCGGCCTGATCGGGAACATCAACGAGGCGTTCGGGGTCTCGCTGCCCGACCCCCTGTCACCCGGCCTGATCCTCGCCTCCATCGGCAACATCGTGACCTGGGAGTTCGTGGGCTACAACATGCTGATCCTCTACTCGGCGCTGCGGGTGGTGAACCCGTCCCTGTACGAGGCCGCCGAGCTCGACGGGGCGGGCCAGCTGCGGATCGTCTGGGCGATCAAGCTGCCCGCCCTGCGCGGCGCGCTGCTGGTCGCCACGATCTTCTCGATCATCGGCAGCTTCCAGCTGTTCAACGAGCCGAGCATCCTCAGGTCGCTCGCGCCGAACTCCGTCACCACCTACTTCACACCGAACTACTACGCCTACTCGCTGTCCTTCGGGGGCCAGCGGTTCGACTACGCGGCGACGGTCGCCATCGTCATGGGGATCATCACGATGGTCGTCGCCTACCTGGTCCAGCTACGCGGCATGCGGAAGGCGGCCTGAGTCATGGCGACCACACCCCTCTCCCACCGGGCGCCCCGCCGCGGGACCGCCCCGAGCCGCGGCCCCCTGGTCGTCCGGCGGGCCGGGCGCCGCCGGCCGTCCCGCCGGCGCAGCGTGACGCTGACCGCGCTGACCGCGCTCATGCTCGTCTACACGCTGCTCCCCCTGGTGTGGCTGGCGATCAACGCGACCAAGACCCAGGAGGCGCTGCTGGACTCCTTCGGCCTGTGGTTCGGCGGTGACTTCGCCCTGTTCGACAACGTCGCCGCGACCTTCACCTACAACGACGGGATCTTCACCCGCTGGCTGCTCAACACCCTGCTGTACGTGGTGGCCGGGGCGGGCGGCGCGACCCTGCTCGCGACGCTCGCCGGCTACGGGCTGGCGAAGTTCGACTTCCCCGGCAAGAAGGCCGTCTTCGCCGCCGTGATCGGAGCGGTGGCGGTGCCGGGCACCGCGCTGGCCGTCCCCACGTTCCTGATGTTCGCCGACATGGGTCTGACCGACACCCCATGGGCGATCATCATCCCGTCGCTGGTCTCGCCGTTCGGCCTCTACCTGATGTGGACCTTCGCCGGTGACGCCGTGCCGAAGGAGATCCTGGAGTCGGCGCGCGTGGACGGCTCGGGCGAACTGCGCACCTTCCTCCGCATCAGCCTGCCGCTGCTGATGCCCGGCCTCGTCACGGTCCTGCTGTTCAACGTGGTCGCGACCTGGAACAACTACTTCCTGCCACTGATCATGCTGAAGGACCCCGGCTGGTACCCGCTCACCGTCGGCCTCAAGGAGTGGAACCAGCAGGCCCTCACGGCGGGCGGCCAGGCCGTGTTCAACCTCGTGATCACCGGTTCGCTGCTCACCATCGTCCCGCTGATCGCGGCGTTCCTGCTGCTCCAGCGCTACTGGCAGTCGGGGCTGGCCGCCGGAAGCGTGAAGGAGTGACCGCCGTCCGCGGCCCGACAGACATCTCTCCCGCCCGGAAACCCAGAAAGGCACCGACCATGGCGATGATCCGCCGTCACCCCCTCCTGCCTGCCGCGGCCCTGACCCTGTCGCTCCTCGCCGCCGCCTGCGGCTCCTCCATCGGCGACCGCCCACAGGGCGCCGCCGCCCCCTCCACCGCCGTCTCCGAAGCCGACCTCCGGAAGGCCCTCGACGCCGGCGGCTCGATCACCGTCTGGGCCTGGGAACCCACGCTCAAGAAGGTCGCCGCGGACTTCCAGGCCGAGCATCCCAAGGTCAAGGTCAACCTGGTCAACGCCGGCACCGGCAACGACCAGTACACCGCCCTGCAGAACGCGATCAAGGCCGGGTCCGGGGTGCCGGACGTCGCCCAGATCGAGTACTACGCCCTGCCGCAGTTCGCCCTCGCCCGGTCGGTCGCCGACCTGAGAGCCTTCGGCGCGGACAGGCTGGACGGCGCCTTCACCCCCGGTCCGTGGAACTCCGTCCACGTCGGCGACGGCGTCTACGGCCTGCCCATGGACTCCGGCCCGATGGCGCTGTTCTACAACAAGGAGGTCTTCGACAGGCACGACCTCAAGGTCCCGGCCACCTGGGAGGAGTTCGCCGCCGCCGCCGAGAAGCTGCACGGGGCGGACCCCGAGGCGTACATCACCAACGACAGCGGTGACGCGGGCTTCACCACCAGCATGATCTGGCAGGCGGGCGGCAGGCCGTACACGGTGAAGGGCACCGACGTCGGCGTCGACTTCACCGAACCGGCGACGCAGAGGTTCACCGCGACCTGGCAGAAGCTCATCGACGGCGGACTGCTGGCTCCGGTCACCAGCTGGAGCGACGCCTGGTACAAGGGCCTGGGCGACGGCACGATCGCCACCCTGGTCATCGGCGCCTGGATGCCCGCCAACCTCGAATCGGGCGTCAAGGCCGGGAACGGCAAGTGGCGGGTCGCGCCGATGCCGCAGTGGGAGGCCGGTGGCCGGGCCACCGCCGAGAACGGCGGCAGCTCCCTGGCGATCCCCGAGGCCGGAGCGAACAAGACGCTCGCCTACGCCTTCCTGGAGTACGCCGACGCGGGCGACGGCGTGCGGACCCGCGTCGACGGCGGCGCCTTCCCCGCCACCACCGCCCAGCTCCGGGACCCCGCGTTCCTGGACGAGGAGTTCCCCTACTTCGGCGGCCAGAAGGTCAACCGGGTGCTCGCCGAGTCCGCCTCGCAGGTCGTCCCGGGCTGGTCGTACCTGCCCTTCCAGGTGTACGCCAACAGCGTCTTCAACGACACCGTCGGCAAGGCGTACACCTCCTCGGCCACGCTGCGGGACGGTCTGAACGCCTGGCAGGACGCCTCCCTCAGGTACGGCGAGGAGCAGGGCTTCACCGTCCGGCGGTAGAGCCCCGCGCTCCCCGCCGTCCCGCGCTCCCCGCCGTCCGGGCGGGGAGCGCGGGACAGGGTTCACGTCACCATCACCGATTTCGGAAACATTCGGAAACAGGAGTCTTCGTGGAAGCTGACCACGGTCACCGGTGGCTGCGCTGGCCGTCGGACCCCGCACGAGCGCGGCTGGCGTTCGGCGCCGACTACAACCCCGAGCAGTGGCCCCGCGAGGTCTGGGACGAGGACATGCGCGCGATGCGGGCCGCCGGGGTGAACATCGTCTCCCTGGCGATCTTCTCCTGGGCACGGATCCAGCCGGACGAGGACGTCTGGGACTTCGGCTGGCTCGACGAGGTGATGGAGCTGCTCCACGCCAACGGCATCGCGGTCGACCTGGCCACGGCGACGGCCTCGCCGCCTCCCTGGCTGACGGCCGCGCACCCGGAGGTCCTGCCCGTCGACCGCGACGGCCACACGGTGTGGCCGGGGGCGCGGCAGCACTGGCGGCCGACCTCGCCGGTCTTCCGCGAACACGCGCTGCGCCTGGTCCGCGCCCTGGCGGAGCGGTACGGCACGCACCCCGCGCTGGCCGCGTGGCACGTCTCCAACGAGCTCGGCTGTCACAACGTCCACGACTTCTCCGACGACGCCGCGGCCGCCTTCCGCGAGTGGCTGCGCTCGAGGTACGGGAGCCTGGACGCGCTGAACCACGCCTGGACGACCTCGTTCTGGTCCCAGCACTACGGCGACTGGTCGCAGATCCTGCCGCCGCGCCTGGCGGCCTCCCACCCCAATCCCACCCAGCAGCTCGACTTCAAGCGGTTCTCCTCCGACGCGCTCAAGGAGTATCTGCGCGCGGAACGGGACATCCTGCGCGAGCTGACGCCGGGCATCCCCGTGACCACCAACTTCATGGTCATGGGCGAGAGCAGCGGCATGAACTACGCCGACTGGGCCGGCGAGGTCGACTTCGTCTCCAACGACCACTACCTGCTGACCGGCCCCCAGGCCCAGGACGAGCTGTCCTTCTCGGCGAACCTCACCGGCTCGCTGGCCGGCGGCCGGCCGTGGTACCTGATGGAGCACTCCACCAGCGCGGTCAACTGGCAGCCGGTCAACCTGGCCAAGAAGCCCGGCGGCATGGCCCGCGACTCCCTGACACACGTCGCCTACGGCGCCGACGCGGTCTGCTTCTTCCAGTGGCGGCAGTCGGCGGGCGGCGCCGAGAAGTACCACTCCGCGATGGTCCCTCACGCCGGCACCGACAGCGACGTGTTCAGGTCGGTCACCGACCTGGGCGCCACGCTGGCCGCCCTCGCCCCGGTCGCGGGCACCCGCCGCCGTCCCGCCCCGGTCGCGATCGTCCTCGACTGGGAGTCCTGGTGGGCGGCCGAGCTCGACTCCCATCCCACCTCCCGGCTGCGCTACCGGCAGGAGGCCCTCGACTGGTACTCGGCCCTCCTCGACGCGGGCGTGCGCGCCGACGTCGTCGGCCCCGCCGACGACCTCACCGGCCGCGCGCTGGTCGTGGCGCCGATCCTGCACGTCGTGCCCGCCGCCCTGGCCGGACGGCTGGAGGACCTCGTCGCCTCCGGCTACCACCTCGTCACCACCTACTTCTCCGGCATCGTCGACGAGAACGACCGCGTGTGGCCCGGCGCCTACCCCGGGGCCCTGCGCGACCTGCTCGGCATCCGCATCCAGGAGTTCGCCCCCCTGCCGGACGGCGAGGCCGTCGACCTCGACCTCGGCGTCTCCGGCACCCTGTGGACCGACCGGATCGACCTCACCGACCCGGCGACCGAGGTCCTGGCGACGTACGAGAACGGCGACCAGGCGGGCCGCCCCGCCGTCACGACGCGCCGGACCGGAGCGGGGTCGGCGTCCTACGTCTCCACCCGCCTCGGTCCCGGAGGTCTCGGCGTGCTCCTTCCCCTGTTGCTGGACGCCGCCGGGGTCTCCTCCGAGCTGCCACCCGAAGCCCGCGGCACGGTAGAGCTGGCCGTCCGTACCGACGGAACCGACGACTACTGGTTCCTGATCAACCGCACGGACCGGCAGGCCGACCTCTCCTCGATCTCCGGCGAGCCGCTCGGCGGCCCCTCCCTGGCCTCCGGCCCGATCCTCGCCCCGCGGCAGGTGCGCGTCCTCCGCCGTCCTCGTCTCCGGTGAGGGGACGCGGGCCCGCCGGAGGGTCAGGCGGGTGGACGCGGTGCCGCGCGGCGGTGGCCGCGGTCAGCCGACACGGACGAGCTGCCACGCCTGTTGCGGGCTTCCGTTGTCGGTCCACTGGATCGCGGTGGCGCCCTCGTCGGTCGTGTTGCCGTTGTCGAGGGCCTTGCCGCTCAGGGGGCAGACCAGCTTGAAGGCTCCGCCGCCGGCGTCGCTGATCGTCCAGCGTTGCTGGACGCCGCCGTTGTCGGTCCACTGCACGACCGGCGCGCCCTCATCGACGGTGTTGCCGTTGTCGAGGGCCTTGCCGCTCAGGTGGTTGACGAGCTTGTACCGTCCGGAGCCGGTGGCCGTGACCGTCCATCGCTGTTGCGGACCGCCGTGGTCCGTCCACTGCAGGGCGTAGGCGCCGTCGCCGGTGGTGTTGCCGTTGTCGAGGGCCTTGCCGCTGCGCCGGCTGATCAGCTTGTAGACGGCGCCGGAGAGGACGCCGCCGCTCGTCGCGGCCGCCGGCGTGCCGGCGACCTCGACGACGAGTGTCGAGACGAGGGCGTTCGGCGCCTGCGCGGGCACGGTGACGTCGATGTATCCGCCGCCGACGCTGTAGGGCAGGGAGGTCGCCGGGGCGTTGAGCGGGTAGATCCGGCTGACGGAGTTCTGCAGGGCGGGCACGCGCAGCCGGCCGTCGGCCGGCCAGTCGAACACGTGCACGTAGAGCTTCCCGGGCTTCTTGGTGAACCGGCCCCACCAGCACTCGAAGGGATAGGGGCTGGCGGTGGTGCCGTGGACGCCCTCGCCGTACACGCTCATCCAGCCGCCGATGCCCTGCAGCATCGCGGTCGACCCGGGGGTCACCGTGCCGTCGCCGGCCGGGCCGATGTTGAGCAGGTAGTTGCCGTCGCGGCTGACGACCGTGACGAGTTCCCGGACGAGGGTCCCGGTGGACCGGTAGGAGCCCTCCCTGCCGGCGTTGTAGCCCCAGGCGCCGTTGGCCGTCACGTTCGTCTCCCAGGGGCGGGTCAGGGGCGCGGCGGGGACCATCTCCTCGGGGCATTCGAAGTCGCCGAGCCCCAGGCCGCGCTTGACGCGTTCGTTGACGATGAGGCCGGGCTTGAGGGTGAGCAGCCAGTCGTAGAGCTCGCGGCCGTCGGCCTCGGTCCACCAGTCGTCGGGGGTGGGCGTGGCGGGGTTGGCGCACCAGTCGCCGTCGAACCACAGGATCGCCGGGTCATAGCGGGTGAGCAGCTCCCGTAGGTGCGCCTTCATGTCGCCGATGTAGGCGGCGCGGGCGGCGGGAGAGGACATCGTGGAGAAGACGGTGTCGCCGCGGCGGATGGTCTGCGACGGGTGGTTCCAGTCCAGGATGGAGTAGTACAGGCCGAACCTGATGCCCTGCCGGTCGCATTCGGCCTTGAGCGCGGCGAGCAGGTCGGGCCGGTAGCCGGCGTAGGCGGGCAGTGTGTAGCGCTTCGTGCCCGTCGTGTCGGTGAAGCCGCCCACGGAGGAGTCCCACATCGCGAAGCCCTCGTGGTGCTTGGCGGTGATGACCAGGTACTTCATCCCGGCGCTCCTGGCCAGGCCCACGATGGTCGCGGCGCTGAACGCGGTGGGCTGGAAGCGGGCCGAGGCCTGCGACTGGTAGTCGGCCTTGGACCAGTTCTCGTTGTTGAAGACCCATTCGCCGCGGCCCAGGTAGGAGTAGGAGCCGAAGTGGATGAACATGCCGAACCGCGCGGCGTACCACCAGGCCAGCCGGGACGGCACGGTGTAGGCGGCCGGCCGCGCCACCGGAGGGGACGCGCCGGCGGAGGCCGGCCGCGCCGCCAGGAGAGGCGCTCCGGCGGCGATCGTGGCGGCGGCCAGCAGCTGCCGCCGGGACAGGGACGGTGTCATGGGGGGTGTTCCTCTCGCGTGTCTCGCGGGGTGGGCGGTGTGCCCCGCGGGGCACACCGCCGGGGTGGTCAGGGAGTGCCCAGCGACCACAACTGGTTGGGATAGCCGTTGCAGGAGTACTGCGCGATGGCCGCCCCGTCGTTGCCCGCCGCCGAGGCCACGTCCAGGCACATGCCGGGGGCGTGGAGCGGGGTCAGTCTGTAGAACCCGTCCATGGCGGGGACGAACTTCCACTGCTGGTTCGGCCCGGTGCCGCACGTCCACTGGATCGCCTGGGCGCCGCTCGCCGTCGAGGCTCCGGCGACGTCCAGACACAGGGCGGGCGCGTGGGCGGGCCGCAGCCGGTAGGCGTCCCCGGTCTTCTCCAGGGTCCACTTCTGGTCGGCCGCCCCCGTGCAGGACCACTGGATGACGGCCGCCCCCGCCGTCTGGCTGCTGTCGCCGACGCCGGCGCACTTCCTGCTGTGCTTGGGGATCAGGGCCGCCGTGGTCACGGGGCGGTAGTGGCATCTCTTGGCGCCGGGGATCGGGTCGCCGAAGACCGCGTTGCCGCAGGCGACACCGCCGGCGAACACACCGCGCCTGTACACGCCGTTCGCGCCGTAGCGCACCTCGGCGGTGCCGGTGAAGGAACACTGCCCGCCTTCGGCCGCGCAGGACGTCCAGGCCGAGTTCTCGACGACGACGCGGTCGACGTTGCCCCAGGTCCCGCCGCCGGCCGCTCCGGCCTCGCCGAGGACCCGGACCCGCAGGGTGTGCCGGCCGGCTGTCAGGGCGGGACTGGTCCACAGGTTCGCGCCGTCCACCCGGACCGTGCGGTACAGGTTCAGCGTCGTCTCGGGGCCGCCGTCGATCGACACGGCCATCTTCCCGCTGGTCGGGGCGAGCGTGCCGAACAGGCTGATCCGGGTCCCGTGGAACGGGTAGGCGGCGGTGGCCCCGGCCGACTGCGACGAGTGCTCGTCCTGGTCCCACAGGCCGTACGCGCCGACCGCGCCGCCGCTGTAGCCGTTGTCCGACCAGTTGCCGGCGTAGGCGAACCCGCCCGCGGAGTCGTTCACGGCCTCCGCGGTCGTCCCGGCGGAGTTCGCGGTGACGTTGCTGATCACGTACGTGGTGACGGCGTTCGCGGGCACGGTGGCGTTGAGCGTGCCGCCGACCGCGACGGAGGGCAACTGCGCCAGGTTCTCGCTGCCGGAGGTGCGCCACACCTGCGCCGTGGCCCCCGCGGTGGTGAACCTGCTGAGGTCGAAGGCGATCGGCAACGCCTCGGCGGTGTCGTTGTAGGTGACCAGCACCAGCTTGTGCCCGGCCGGGTCGTACGCCGCGACGGTCTTGCCGTTGCCGGAGTCGATGACCAGATCGCCGGGGCGGATGAACTTGCTGTACTGGCCGAGCACGTGGAACTGCTTCTGGATGTCGTAGGTCTGGGCGGAGCCGTCCAGCGGCGCCTGGATCAGGCCCCAGAAGCCCGGGTCGTCGCCGCGGGAGCTGTCCTCGATGGCCTGCCAGTACTGCCAGGCGTTCGCCCCGACGTAGCTCAGGTCGTTGGTGACGCGGGTGGCGAGTTCGAGGGCGGCGTCCATCTCCGAGGTGATGTCGTATCCGCCCCAGCCGGCGGGCCCCCACTCCGACTGCCAGAAGCGCATGCCGCCGGCCTGGACGCGGTCCCGGACCGGCTCGGGGTCGGAGCCGGCGTAGCCGTGCGCGTTGATCTGGGCGAGCGCGGCGCGGGCGGCCGGGGAGAGCGCGTCGTACTCCGAGGCGACGAGCCAGTAGTTGTTGCTGTCGGTCGCGGAGACGCCCGTGTCCATCCCGCGGGAGTCGAGGGCGGATCGGAGCGCCAGGATGACGGAGCTCTGCTCGGACGCGGGCAGGAACGTCCCCTCCTGGTTGTTGCCCCAGCACCACCAGCCGTTGGACGGCTCGTTGAACGGCTCGACGGTCTTGAAACGGACCTTGGGGCTGGCCGCGCCGTTCACCCCGACGGTGGCGAACCGCTGGGCGACGGTCGCGAGGTAGGCGGCGAAGTCGTCCTGGTACTCGGGCCGCAGGTTGCTGTGCGAGCAGCCTTCCGGGGAGTTGTGGGAGTACCGTCCCGCGGGGTGCCCGCTGTAGGTCATCCACCAGGGCGGCGAGTTGGAGAACAGCTCGAAGCTGCCGACGCCGCGCTTGGCGGCCTCGGCCAGCACCCAGCGCTGGTTGGCGTCGACGTTCCAGTCGTAGGTGCCGTCCGCGCGGATCAGGCTGTCGATCCAGGCGCCGTTGCGCGGCGGCAGGTGCGGGTCGACGACCGGGTAGTCCACGCCGGGTTCGCTGGCGCCCAGGTTGTAGCGCGCGCTGCTGAGGTTGATGCCCTGGACGGTCTTGCCGTCGAGGGAGAAGGAGTCGGTGAACAGGTAGTTCATGAGCTGTGACCGCTGAGGCTCCTTCCACCCGCCGACGACGTCGGCCCACCAGGCCAGCGAGGTGCCGAAGCCCTGGAACTCGTCCACGGTGACGAGGCCGGGGTTGACGGGGGCGGTGACGGCCGTGGCCGCCTGCGCGGGTGCGGCTGCGAGGGGGGTGAACGACAGCGCGGTCGTCAGGGCTAAAAGGATCTTGGGGACGGATTTCGGCATGGCTGAAGGCATGCGTGTCTCCAGGGGGTGGGGGTACGCGGACGAGTCACGCGTGAACGGGGGGTGGGGAGCCGGTGAGGGCTCACGAGATGCGGGCGGTGTGACGGGCGCCTTTCGTCGGCCTCACACCATCTGTCGCTTGGCGGTTATGTTGACCCGAACGTCGAGGGCCGTCAATACCTGGTTTCCGGATCCGCCGATTTGCTTCCGGAGTATTTACAACTCTTAGACGAAGTCATACTCTCTCTCCACCCGCCCCCGTTTGAGAGGTAAGTCACACGATGCTGCGCCGAACCACGAGCGACATCCGGAAGGCCAACCGGCTCGACGTGCTCCGCCGCATCTACGCCGCCGGCTCCATCAGCCGGCAGGAGATCGCCGGTGCCTGCGAGCTCAGCTTCGCCACCATCGCCAACGTCGTGAACGACCTGCTCACGGCCGGAGTGGTCGTGGAGGACCGCTTCCGGGAGTCCGGTGGGGGCCGGCCGCGCGCCATCCTGACCCCCAACGCGCAGCGCGGCCTGCTGGTCGGCGTGGACGTGGCGGAGACCTACGTCCACGTCGAGCTCTTCGACCTGGCGCTGCGTCGCCTGCACGCGACCGAGCACCCCATCACCCCGGAGATCAACCAGCCGGAGGATCTGGCCGGGCACATCGCCGCCGCCATCGAGGCGCTGCTGTCGGAATGCGGCGCCGAACGCGCCGACGTGCGGGGAGTCGGGGTCAGCGTGCCGGGGCAGGTGGCGCCCCGGCACGGCGTATCGGTCTTCGCACCCGGCTGGAACTGGCATGACGTGCCGCTCCTGGCCATCCTGCAGGACCGCATCGGCCTGCCGCTCTACCTCGACAACCCGCTCATGGCCAGCACCGTGGCCGAGCTGTGGTTCGGGGCCGGGCGCGAGGCCGACAACCTCGTCTGCGTCACGATCGGCACGGGCGTCGGCGCCGGCGTCGCCATCCACGGCTCGCTCTACCGCGGCACCACCAACTCCGCGGGCGAGTGGGGTCACAGCGTGCTGATGTTCGACGGCCGCACCTGCCGGTGCGGCAGCAGCGGCTGCGTCGAGGCGTACGTCGGGGCGCCGGGCATCATGGCCACCCTCGCCGAATCCGATCCCTCGCACGCGCTGCTGCGCGGCGGCGACCAGACGGCGTTCATCACGGGCCTCGCCTCGGCGGACGACCCACGGGCCGTCGCGGCCATGAGCCGTACGGCACGACTGCTCGGCGCCGCACTCGCCAACCTCGTCAACGTGCTCAACCCCGAGGCGGTCGTCCTCAGCAGCTGGGTGGCCAGGCGCCTCGGCCCCCGGCTGCTCCCCGAGGTGGCCGAGGCCATGGCGGCGCACGCCCTGGACCGCCCGGCGACCGCCGCCCGGCTTCTCCTGTCCGACATCCCCGGCAACCCCGTCAGTCTCGGTGCCGCCACATTCGCCCTCGAAGGCTTCCTCGACGAAGCCGTCTCAAGCGCCGGCGCGACCATTTCCGGAAGGTCCTCATGAAGAACCCCCCAAAGGCGGCGCTGGCCGTCATCGCCCTCTCCATCCTGGCCACCGCCTGCTCCTCCTCCACGGGAGACGGCGGACCGGCCGCCGCTCCCGGCCGGAAGGTCGAGCTCACCATGAGCGTGTGGGGAGGCGACGTGGACGCCAAGGCGTACAGGGAGCGGCTGGCGCTGGTCGCCCGGAAGTTCCCGGACGTCTCCGTGAAGCTGGAGCAGACCCCCGGCTCGGGCGACTACGACCAGAAGATCCAGACGGCGCTCGCGGGCGGCAAGGGCCCCGACATCATGCAGCTCGCCGAGAACGTGCACGTCTTCTCCAGCCGGAACCAGCTCGCCCCGCTCGACGAGTACATCGCCGCGTCCAAGCTGGACCTGAACCGGCGGTTCGGCGCGAAGGTGGCCGCCGCCTACCAGCGCGACGGCAGGACCTGGGCACTGCCCGACCGCGCCGGCGCCATGGTGCTCTACTACAACAAGAAGCTCTTCGACGACGCGGGTGTCGCGTACCCGACGGGCTCCTGGACCTGGAAGGAGTTCCGCGACGCCGCGATCAGGCTGACCGAACGCGACGGCGACAAGGTCACCCGGTACGGCATGGCCGCGGGCGCCTGGTGGCCCTGGTGGATGACCTTCATGGTGCAGAACGGCGGCGGCGTCGTCGGCCCCGACGGCAGGCCGACGGCGAACTCCCCGGCCAACGTCGAGGCCCTGAAGTTCTACAACGACCTCGTCCACGTCGACAAGGTCGCGCCGTCGCCCACCGACTACGCCAACCTGGGCAAGGACATGGCCCCCGAACCACTGTTCGCCCAGGGCAGGGCGGCCATGATCTTCACCGGCTACTGGGGCATCGGCACCCTGAAGGACACACCCGGCCTGAAGTGGGACATCGCCCCCATGTTCCAGGGGAAGCAGCGGGCCACCGCCGGCTTCGGCAGCGGGCTGGCCGTCAACGCCGGGAGCGAGCACAAGGACGCCGCATTCAAGGTGATCGAGTTCCTCACCGGCGAGGAGGGCCAGCAGCCCATCGTCGCCAACAGCGAGGACGCCCCGGCCAACCTCGCGCTGCTCGACAGCGACGCGTTCCTGAAGTCCGCCCCGGTGAACATGGGCGCCTTCAAGGAGTCCGCGGCCATGCTGTTCACCCCGCCCGGCGGCAAGAACTGGAACGAGATGCAGAAGATCTTCGACGACGCCCTGGGCCCCTTCTTCCAGAACAAGGGCGACGCCCAGGCCACCCTCGACCGCATCCAGGGCGAGCTCGAACCGCTCATGGCCGCGAGCTGATGACCGCGGTCATCGAACGGACCCGGCCCGCGGCGGCGCGCCGGGTCCTCGCCCCCCAGCGCCGGGAGGCCCTCTGGTTCTACCTGATGGCGTCCCCGTGGATCGTCGGGTTCGTGGTGCTGACACTCGGCCCGGTGATCGTCTCCATCTGGCTCAGCATGACGGACTGGGACCTGTTCACCGAGCCCGAGTTCGTCGGCCCCGACAACTACGTCAGGCTGTTCACCGCCGACCCGGTCTTCTGGAAGGTGCTGGGCAACACCGCCTTCTACGCCTTCCTGTCGGTACCGCTGGGCATGGCCGCCTCGCTGGGCGTGGCGTACCTGCTGAACAAGCCGCTGCGCCTCATCCGCCTGTTCCGCACCGCCGTCTACCTCCCGACGCTGGTGCCGCTGGTGGCCACCTCGATCCTGTTCGTCTGGATGTTCGCGCCGGACACCGGGCTGATCAACTCCTTCCTCGGCCTGTTCGGCGTCGACGGCCCGGAGTGGCTGCTGGACGCGGACTGGGTCAAACCCGCGCTGATCATCATGTCCCTCTGGCAGATCGGCACCGCCGTACTGCTCCTGCTGGCGGGGATGCAGAGCGTTCCCAGGCACCTGTACGAGGCCGCCGCGCTGGACGGGGCGGGGCCGGGCCGGCAGTTCTGGCACATCACGATGCCGATGCTGACCCCGGTGATCTTCTTCAACCTGGTGATGGGCATCATCGGCGCCTTCCAGGTCTTCTCGCAGATCTACATCATGACCGAGGGCGGACCGGACAACGCCAGCCAGATGGTGGTGCCGCTGCTGTTCCAGCACGCCTTCAAGTTCAACCACATGGGCTACGCCTCGGCGATCGCCTGGGTGCTCTTCCTGATCATGATGCTGCTCACGCTCGTGGTGATCCGGTCCTCCAGCATGTGGGTCTTCTACGAGAGCGAGGTGAAGCGCAAGTGAGGGCGGTCCACTACGCGGTGCTCACGGTCGTCTCCGCGCTCTTCACCGCGCCGCTGCTCTTCATGGTCTCGGTCTCGCTGGCCGGCGACGCCAGCACGCTCAGGGGAGAGTTCACCCTGCTGCCCCGGGAATGGGAGTTCGGCAACTTCGTCCACGCGTTCACCACCGACCTGCCCATGGGCCGGTTCATCTGGAACTCGGTCGTGCTGAGCACACTGGCGGTCGCCGGCCAGGTCCTGGTGAGCGCCATGGTGGCCTACGCCTTCGCCAGGCTGCGCGCCCCCGGCAAGAACCTGCTGTTCGTGGTGCTGCTGTCCACGCTGATGCTGCCCGCGGAGATCACCCTGATCCCGCAGTTCACCATGTTCTCCGAGATCGGCTGGGTGGACACGCTGCTGCCGCTGATCGTGCCCAACTTCTTCGGCGGCGCGTACAACATCTTCCTGCTGCGGCAGTTCATCGCGCGCGTCCCCAGGGACCTGGACGAGGCGGCGGCGATCGACGGGCTCGGCTATTTCCGGATCTTCACCCGGATCGTGCTGCCCCTGATGAAGCCCGCCCTCATCGCGGTCGGCATCTTCACCTTCTCCTGGAACTGGGGATGGTTCATGGGCCCGCTCGTCTACCTCAACTCCATGGACAAGATGCCGCTCGCGCTGGGCGTGCAGGTCATGTACGCCACCGGCGGCTCCGGCCAGGCGCCGCCATGGAACCTCGTCATGGTGGGCTCCCTGCTGCTGACCCTGCCCATGATCGTCGTCTACTTCTTCGGCCAGAAATACATGCACGAGCTGAGCGTCACCGTCGGCTCGGACCAGAAATAGGAGACTCCCCTGAACGTCCGCCTCGCCAACGGCCGGGTCCTCATCGACGGTGAACCCCGGCTGCTGCTGTGCGCCTCCCTCTTCTACTTCCGCATCCCCCGCGGCCTGTGGCGGGAGCGCCTGCGCGCCGTCCGCGAGTCCGGCTACCCCTGCGTCGACGTCTACTTCCCGTGGAACCACCACGAGCTCGCCCCGGGCGAATGGGACTTCACCGGGGAGCGGGACGTGGCCGCGTTCCTCGCCATGGCGCACGAGGAGGGGCTGCTGGTCCTGGCCCGGCCCGGGCCGTACATCTGCTCGGAGTGGGACGGCGGCGGCCTGCCGGCCTGGCTGCCCCTGGTAGAGGGCCTGCGGGTACGGCAGTGCGAGCCGCGCTACCTGGCGCACGTACGCCACTGGTACGACCGGATCCTGCCGCTGCTGCGCGAGTGCCCGGCCGTCGCCCTCGTCCAGCTGGAGAACGAGCTCGACTTCTTCGACTGCGACGACCCCGCCGGATACGTCACCGCGCTCCGCGACATGGCACTGGAGCACGGGATCGACGTGCCGCTGGTCGCCTGCGCCGGACAGGGCGACCTGGCCCGCGCCTCGGGCGAGGTCGCCGGCGTGCAGGCCGCCGCGAACTTCTACCCGGACGACTCCTCGCCCGGCATCGAGACCGTCGTCGAGACCTACCGGCGGCACCTGTCCGACCGCGGCGAGCCGCTGCTCATCACCGAGACCAACCGCCCCCACGTCACGCTGCGCCGCCTGCTGTCCACGGGGGCCCGCCTGATCGGCCCCTACCTCCAGGCCTCCGGCAACGACTTCGGTTTCACCACGGCGGTCAACAACTGGGGCTCCCCACTGGCGCTGCTGACCAGCGACTACGACTTCGGCGGCTACCTGTCCCCGTCGGGTGAGGCCCGCCCGGAGTACGGCGAGGCCAAGCTGCTGTCCGCCGTCGTCTCCGCCCTGGGCCCGTCCCTGGCCGCGGCGGAACCGGTCGAACCCGCCCATCTGCGGGTGACGGCCGACTTCCCACTCCCCGAGGGCGGCTTCCGCGCCCTGGCGCTGGACGGCGGCGGCGTCCTGCTGGCCCTGGCCAACCCCGGCGACCGCGACGGCGTCGCCCGCCTGGACGGGATCGAGATCGGCGTCAGAGCCGGAAGCTGCCCCTTCGTCCTGCTGGACCTGCCGGTGCCCGGCGGCCGCCTGGAGGTGGCCACCGCCGAACTCGTCAAGGCCGACCCAGGTGAGCTGGTCTTCTCCTGCGACGGCCCGTCCACGGTCGTCATGACCGGCGAGGACGGCGAGCGGACGGTCCTGCGGCCCGGCGGGGTCACCACGGAGCGCGCCAAGGCCGGCGACCTGCTCCTCACCTTCCTCCCCCGCTCCGAGGTCACTGCCCTGGGAGGGGAGACCGCCTCCTCCGGCGTCATGGCACCGCCAGGGGAGGCCGAGGTCCTTCTGTCGTCCGTCACCTGCGGCGCCCATCCCGCCCCGAGGGAACGGCGATCCCTCGGGGCCGAGCCGACCCGCCCGGAACGCCTGGGCGCCTACCGCGGCTACGCCTTCTACACGGCCCGCAGCGAACCGGGCCTGGCGCTCCTCCTGCACCGCGCCGCCGACGTGCTCTCGGTCCACGCGGACGGCCACTACCTCGGCACGGTCACCCCCGGCGGCGGCTTCGCCCTGCTCCCGGGGCACCGGGGCGGCACGCTGGACGTGCGGACCGAGATCTGGGGCCACTCCAACTTCGACGACCCCCGCCTGCCGGCCCTCCGCCTGGACTCCCCGCGCGGCTTCGACGCGGCCACCTCGGTCACGGCGATCCACCCGCTGCCCACGTGGCGCGTCATCGGTGACGGCATCGGCCGCGCGCCGGTCCCGTACGCGGGATGGGGCGGCTGGATCACCGCGCGGACGCCCCACGAGGCCCGCTACACCCTCGCCCACCCGACGGACCCGGCGGCCGACTCGTGGGTGCTCCGGTTCGAGGGCCTCCAGGCGTCGGTGGAGGCGACCGTGAACGGCGTCGCCTTCGGCCCGGTCAACCCGCACGACCCGTTCGTCGACGTCACCCCGGCCGTCAGGCCGGGCGAGGAAGCCCGGATCGAGCTGACCCTGCACCGCCTGCACGGGGAGGCCGCCGGGGAGGTGACGCTCCTGGAGGGGGTGCGCGCGACCGGCTGGACGGTGGCCTTCGCCGAGGAGGCCGATCTGTGGCGGGCCGCCCGGAGCGGCGCCCCGGCCCCGGCCTCCCTTCCCGCGCGGATCGCCCCGGGGGAGATGCACTGGCTCCACGTCGAGGTCGGCCACCTGGCCGGCCGGAGCCGGACGTGCAGGCTCACGGGCTCCGACGTGAAGGTGACCGCCCTCCTCAACGGCCACGTCGTGGGCCGCCTGTGGCTCCCCGGCGAGACCAGGCCCGCGATGAAGGGCGGCAGCCCGGACCTGTTCACCCTGCCCTCGGCCTGGCTCACCGGATCCGGTGACCGGCTGAGTCTCCTGGTGGAGGCCGTCCACCCGGCCCGCCCGGGCGAGCTCCACGGGATCGTCGTGGCCCGGTAGCCGAGAACGGGCGCCGCCCCCCGGCGATGATCGCGTTAGACTGGGCACAACGCGATGACGGAGACGAGTAGTCCCGGGATCACGCGGGTCAGAGAGCCGCCGGCAGCTGCGAAGGCGGTCCCGCGCCCCGGGGCGAAGACCCTCCCGAGTGCGGGGAGGAACGGCGAGCCCGCCCCATGCCCCGCCGGCCGGCCCCCGTGATCGGGCCGCGATGAGGCCGCCGCCCAGGCGGCGGCGAAAGTGCGGTGGCACCGGGAGCACCCTTCTCCCCCGCACTCCCAAGGGATCCGCTCATATTCCACGAGGAGTGTGATGATCTCTCGTATCCTCGCCGCCGACCTGCCCGCGCACGTCGGCCGCACCGTACGGATCGCCGGCTGGCTGCACCGCCGCCGCGAGCTGAAGTCCGTGTCGTTCCTGGTGGTCAGGGACCGTTCCGGTCTCGCGCAGGTCGTGCTGCGCGAGCCGGTCCACCTGGCCGAGGAGACCGTCGTCGAGGTCACCGGGACCGTCTCCGCCAACCCGCAGGCCCCCGGCGGGGCCGAGCTGGCCGACCCGGTGATCGACGTGCTCTCCGAGCCGGTCGAGCCGCCGCCGTTCGACCTGTACCGGCCCGTCGTCTCCGGCACGCTGCCCACGGTCCTCGACCACGCGCCGGCGGCGCTGCGGCATCCCCGGCTGCGGGCGCCGTTCGAGATCGCCGCCGCCGGGGTCGCCGGGTTCCGGGCCGTCCTGGACGGGCTCGGGTTCGTCGAGACGTCCACCCCGAAGATCGTGGCCTCGGCGACGGAGTCGGGCGCAAACGTCTTCGGCATCGACTACTTCGGCCGGCCCGCCTTCCTGGCCCAGTCGCCGCAGTTCTTCAAGCAGGCCCTTGTCGGGGTGTTCGAGCGGGTCTACGAGGTCGGGCCGGTCTTCCGGGCCGAGCCGCACGACACCGCCCGGCACCTGGCGCAGTACACGAGCCTGGACGCCGAACTGGGCTTCGTCCGCGACCACCGCGACGTCATGGCGGTGCTCACCCGCGCGCTCGGCGGCATGCACGCGGCCGTCGCCGAACGCGCCGGGGCCGCCGTCGCCCTCCTGGGGATCGAGGCGCCGAAGGTCCCGGAGGAGATCCCCGCGATCGACTTCGCCGAGGCGCAGGAGCTCCTCGCCCGGCACACCGGGGAGGACCCGCGCGGCGAGCCCGACCTGGCCCCGGCGCACGAACGGTGGCTCGGCGAGTGGGCGCTGCGCGAGCACGGCTCGGAGTTCCTGTTCGTCACGGGCTACCCGATGGTCAAGCGACCCTTCTACACCCACCCCGACCCGACCGCGCCGGAGCGCTCACGCAGCTTCGACCTGCTGTTCCGGGGGCTGGAGCTGGTGACGGGCGGCCAGCGGCTGCACCGGCACGCCGACTACCTGGCCGCGCTCGCAGCCCGGGGCGAGGACCCGGCGGCGTACGAGGGGTACCTCGCGGCGTTCGCACACGGCATGCCACCGCACGGCGGCTTCGCCATCGGCCTGGAACGGTGGACCTCCCGCCTGACGGGCGCCGCCAACGTCCGCCAGACCACCCTCTTCCCCCGCGACCTGCACCGCCTCAGCCCGTGACGCCGCGACCGGCCGGCCGCGGGTGGGCGCCGTGGTGAGGTCAGCGGCGGGAGGAGGCGAAGGAGTAGTCGGTGTAGCCGTGCCGGTCGCCACCGTAGTAGGTCGCGGGGTCGGGGCGGTTCAGCGGCGCGCCGGTGCGCAGCCGTTCCACCAGGTCGGGATTTGCCAGGAAGGCCCGGCCGAAGGCGATGAGGTCGGCCCCGGCGGCGAGCCACTCCTCGGCGGCGGCCCGGCCGCCGTCGCCGGGGAACTCGCCCCCCGACCGTGGCGCCACCACCAGGGCGCCGGGCCAGGCCGCCCGGATCCGGGCGGCGAGCGGTGTGCCGGGCGCGACGCCCGCGAGGTGGAAGTACGCCAGGCCGAGCGGGGCGAGGGCGGCGGCCAGCGCCGGGTAGACCAGTTCGAGGTCGTCCTCGGCGATGTCGTTGTGCGGGTCGCCCGGGGTGACGCGCAGCCCCACCCGGTCCCCGCCGACCGCTTCCGCCACGGCCGCGGCGAGCTCGACGGCGAAGCGGAGGCGGTCGCGTCCGTAGAGGTCACCGCGGCGGTTGGTGCCCGGGGCGAGGAACTGGTGGATCAGGTAGCCGTTGCCGCCGTGCAGCTCGACCCCGTCGAACCCGGCGTCGACGGCCAGCCGGGCGGCGCGGGCGAAGTCGCCGATCGTCGCCCGCGTCTCGGCGGTGCTCAGCTCCCGGGGGACGGGCAGGTCCCGGTGTCCGTCGAGGGTGAAGATCCGCCCGGCGGCCCGCACGGGCGACGGGGCCACGGGCCGCAGCCCGTTGACGCTCTCGTGGCCGATGCGGCCCGCGTGCATGAGCTGGGCGAAGATCCGGCCGCCGGCCGCGTGCACCGCGCCGGTCACCTCCCGCCACGCCCCGGCCTGCTCGGCGGTGTGCAGGCCCGGGGTTCCCGGGTGCCCCTGCCCGGCCGGGCTGGGCTGGGCTCCCTCGGAGATGATCAACCCCGCGGTGGCCCGCTGCGCGTAGTACACGGCCGTCTCCGCCGCGGGCACCCCGCGGTGGTCGGCGCGGCTGCGGGTCATCGGTGACATCACCAGCCGGTTGGGCAGGCGGAGCCGTCCCAGCCGCGCGGGCTCGAACAGGTCTGGCATGGCGCGTCCCTTCCGCGGATCGTTCTTGCGGCCCACGCCGGTCGTAGGTCGTTCCCGGGCCGGCGCACCGGATCGTTGCCGGGTCGGCGCACCGGCCGCGGGTCGTCCCTGAACCGGCGTGCCCGGCTCAGACCGGCAGGTCGGCCTGAGCCGGGCGCGCCGGCTCAGGCCGGCACGTCGGCCGTGGCGGGTTCGCCCAGCGCCGCCCGGCAGGCGTCCAGCCGTTCCCGGCTGTCCTCGTCGCCGGTCGCGGCCAGCACGAGCTCGTAGTCGGCGGCGGCCTCGGCGTAGCGGCCCGACTCCTGGTGGACGACGGCCCGGTTGAACCGCATCTCGGGCGTGCCGCCCAGCTCGACCGCCCGGTCCAGGTCGTGGGCGGCCCCGGTGAGATCCCCGGCCGCGTAGGCGAGCTCGCCGCGCAGCGCCCACGCCTCGGCGAGCCGATCGTCGCGTCCGATCGCGGCCGACAACGCCTCGCGGGCCGCGGCGGGGTCGTCCCGCTCGGCGAGCAGCCGCCCCTTCAGGCACAGCAGGTGGGCGTTGTCCGGCGCGAGCTCCAGCCCCTCGGTGACGTCCCGCCAGGCGGCGTCGGTCTCGCCCAGGTCGCACAGCAGCCCGGCGCGGTTCACCCGGGCGTCGAGGTGGGCGGGGTCGAGTTCGATGGTGTAGCCGAAGTCGGCCAGCGCCCCGCTCACGTCGCCGAGTTCGAGGCGGGCGTCGCCGAGGTTGTAGTACGCCTCGGGGAACGGCGGCGACAGGCGCAGCGCGCGCTCGTAGGCGGCGATCGCCTCCTCGTCGCGGCCGAGCCGCCGCAGGATGTTGCCGACGTTGAAGTGGTGCTCGGGGAAGTCGGGGTCGAGTTCGACGACCTCGAGGTAGTCGCTCAGCGACTCCTCCAGCCTGCCCATCATGCCGAGGACCTGCGCGCGGTTGTAGCGCAGCACCGCGCGGTGCAGGGCGTGCTCGCCGGGTTCCAGCTCCCGGTCCAGCCGGGCCATGCCGTCCTCCAGCATCCGCAGCGCCTCGTCCGCCCGCTTCTGGCGCACCTCGACCAGCGCGAGCCCGTTGTGGCCGAACACCGAGTGGAAGGCCCGCTTCTTCGGGTCCTCCACCAGGGAGGCGATCGCGATGGACATGTTCATCCACATCCGCGCCCGCTGGTAGTCGCGCCGCGGCTCGGGGTAGTGCCGGGCGTACAGCATGGCGGTGCTGTAGGCCAGCTCCATGTGGACGATGGGGTCGGCGCTGACCGCCCGCGCCTCGTCGTAGATGGTCATCGCCTCGTCGGCCCGGCCGAGGGAGGCGAGTGTGGTGCTGGTGGCGTTGGTGAAGTGCCACCACAGCTCCTCCTGCGTCGACCGGTCCACCAGCGCCCTGCCGCGCAGGCCCAGGTCGGCCGCGGCCTGGTAGAGGCCGATGCCCCGGCAGTGGTCCATCGCCAGGCGCAGGGCGGCGAGGCCGGTGCCGGACGGGTCGGTGCCGTGCTCGGCGTGGTACGGGATCGCGCCCAGCGACAGGGAGAACTCGCCCCGGCCGGCCAGCGCCGCCGCCCGCTCGTCGTGCAGCCGCGCGCGTTCGGCGGCGGGCAGCGCCTCGTAGGCGGCGAGCAGCCGGGGATCGTCGCCGGTGCAGTCGCCCTCGACGTAGGCTCGCGCGTCCACGACCCCGGTGTCCGGAGAGGCGGAGGCGGGGGCGTCCACCGGTACGGCGTGGCGAGCGAGGACACGCGCCAGGGAGATCGTGACCTCGCCCGGCGGGTCGGGGACCGGCTCGGGCCCGGTGCCGACGACGACGGTCAGCCCGTCCAGGTCCCCGCGGCGCAGCAGCACGGCGACGAGTTCCTGGTCGGTCGGGTCGGCGTGGTGCACGTTCTCGAAGACGAGGGTGCGGGGCCCTCCGCCCAGCGCCTCCAGATGGTCGCGCAGCAGCTCGGCCAGGCCGTTGGCGATGTTCAGGGTGTGCAGCCGGGAGTAGAAGCGGGTGCGTTCCCCCTTGCCGGCCTGCCACTCCAGCGAGGTCCAGGCGGGCGGCACCAGGTGGGCCAGCTCCGGGGTGCTGGTCAGGATCTCGATGTTGTGGGCGGGCCCCAGCTCGGGCCGGCGCTCCAGCGCCTGCGGCGCGATCGCCCGCATCAGCGTGCCGGCCGCCGTGTACGGCCCGCGCAGCCGCCGGTGGGCGTCGAGCACCATCAGCACCGGCGGCAGGCCGAGTCCTTCCCGCAGCAGGTCGCGGTCGCGGCGCCGGGCGGCCCGGACCCAGTGGTGGTTACCCATGGTGCGTCCCTTTCAGGTGATGACGTGTTCGAGCCGCTGTCTCCGGTCGCGGTATCGCTCCCGGGCCGCCACCCAGGCGAGAACGACGAGCTGCGCGAGGATGAATCCGCAGAAGACGAGCGAGTCCAGCAGCTCCGGCCAGGACGCGCCGTGGCCGGTGAACCGGCCGAGGATCCCGGTGAACATCTCGTAGACGATCGGGGCGACCGCGACGAGGAACGTGGTCAGGCTCACCGTGTAGCCGGCGACGATCAGCCAGGAGTACCACCGGGCGACGCGCCGGTCGACGGGGTGCCAGTCGGACTCCTCGACGAGCCGGTCGCGCCGGCCGAGCAGCCGGTTCATCCGGTTGGCCAGCATCTGCCGGGCCGTGGTGTGCAGGTCGACGCAGCCGAGCGCGGTGGAGACGAGGACGTAGAGGTCGGTGCGGAGGTAGAGGGAGAACTGCCAGAGGATCCGGAGCAGCACGGCGAAGGCGAACGCCAGGCAGAACCGCCCGGCGAAGGAGAGCGCGCCCCCCGGCTGCCTGGTGAGGTCGGCCGTGATCGTCAGGGCCGCCATCACGACCACGTCCGCCAGCATCCCGGCCACGATCGGCAGGTACCGTTTCCGCCGGGGCACCGCGACCAGCCCGTCCAGCGACGTCTCCAGCACGACGAAGTAGAACCTGCGGGAGATCCGCAGGCTGGAGCGCAGACCCAGCCGCCGTCCGGCGAGCGCGTGGAAGCTCTCGTGCAGCAGCAGCTGCGGGATGGCCACGACGAACAGCGCCGCCTGGATGACGGTGTAGTAGTCGGTGAAGAAGACGTTGCGGTAGCTCGGCACCAGGTCGGGCCGGCGCGCCATCGCGACCACCGCCCACGCGACGACGGCCGCGTAGCAGATCCAGGCGGGGACGGAGAAGAGGGCCGTGCCGAGCCGCCGCCAGCGGACCGGCCGGTCGGGAGCGTACGGCCCGCCCGCCGCGCCGGTCTGCTCGCCGGGATCGCCGGACGCGCCGGTCTCACCGGGCTCGCCGGGCTCGCGGATGAAGCCGAGTTCGCCGAGCGCCGCGACCAGGTCGTCGATGTCGGGGTCCTCGTGGTAGTGCTCGGCGTACCAGGCGGCCGCCGCGCGCGGGGGGAGTCCCTCCTGGAGTCTGCGCAGCAGTTCGGCTCCGTCCACCGGGAAGATCGCGTAGGAGTCGGTGTCCGGACGGCCGACCGTCACCTCCTCCCCGTCCTCCAGGTAGACCAGGGGATGCAGCGGGAGCGGCCGGTCGGGGTCGTGGCGGGTCGCGGGGCCGCCGGTCACGGCCTCTGCGTCGGTCAACGGGCAGCCCTCCCAGGTGGTGTCGCGCGAGGGTGGTGGACGGGGTCGTGCGACGAGCGGGACCACGAACGGTGGGTCCCGCGGCGGTGGCTTTCCACGGCGGTGGCTTTCCACGGCGTGGGGCGGAGCGCCGGGTGCGGACGTGCCGTACCCGGCGCACCGCCGGGAGCCGACGTCAGCTCACGTTCTTGTAGATCGAGCAGGCGGCGGCGGTCAGGCGGACCGGGCCGGCCTTACGGATCTTGATCTTCTTCATCGTGCACCTCCTCCCGAGGTCCGAAGGTCGGTGTCAACGATGGCCGCCGCCGCTGGAGCGGTGCCGCCGCGGCACTGAACCCGGCGCGCGCACGGGCGGGCGGCACGGCCAGTGAACCGTCAGTGAATCGCCAGTGGACCCGGCGCGGTCCTGCGGCGGGGCGGTCCCCCGGCGGCCGGAAAGAGGAGTAAGTGCCAGCGGTGATGGCCGGGATTGGACACATCACAATCTCGCCTTACTTTCCGTCAAAACATATGATTCTCCAGATTTCCGGCACTGACCGTGGGCTTTTTCAGGAGAGAAATGGCGAACATACGGTTCAGCCTGCTCGGTTCGCTACGGGTATGGCGCGGGGATACCGAGGTTGCGATCAGCTCGGACAAACAACGGACCGTTCTCGCTCTGCTGCTGTTGAAGGCGGGGACGCCCGTCCACCGCCAGGAGATCATCGACGCCGTGTGGAGCGAGGGAGTCCCGGACTCCGTGGTCAACCTCGTCCAGACCTACGTGGGACGACTACGCCGCCGCGTCGATCCGTCCCACGTGGCCCGGTCCGGCGCCTCCTGGCTCGCCGGCCTGGGGCCCGCGTACGCGATCCGGCTCGACCGGTGCGACACCGACCTGGTCCGCTTCCGGACGGCGGTGGCGCGGGCCGGACGGGCCGGCTCCCCCAGGGAGACCCTGGAACTGCTGCTGCGCGCCCTGCAGCTCTGGCAGGGTCCGTGCCTGTCCGACCTCGGTCACGCGGTCCGGGGGCACCCCTGGGTCCGCGCGGCCGACCAGGAACGCGTGGACGTCCTGCTGGAGGCGGCCAAGTTCGCCCTCCAGACCGGCCTGACCTGCGAGGTCATCCCACAGCTGCGGGCCGTCGCGGCGGCCGAGCCGCTGAACGAGGCGGTGCACTCCTGGCTCGTGCTCGCCCTCGCGGGAGCCGGGGCGCAGGCCGAGGCACTGGCCGAGTACGAGGCGACCCGCAGGAGGCTGGCGGACGAGCTCGGCATCGATCCCGGCCCGCAGCTGCGCGCGGCGCACCTTCAGGTGCTGCGGCAGGAGACGGGCCCGGCCTCCTCCTACGAAGCCCGCGAGCCCTACGAGCTCTACGAGTCCTATGAGGCCGCCCCCTCTGGTGGAACGTTCCGCCCGTCCCTCCTCCCTCCCGACGTCGCCGACTTCACCGGGCGGGAGAAGACGGTCGGCCGGCTCCGCGGGGCGCTGACCTCCCGCGGCACCGGGTCCGTCGCCGTGGCGCTCGTCACCGGGCAGGGCGGCGTGGGCAAGACCGCCACGGCCCTGCACGTGGCCCACCGGCTGGGCGAGGCGTTCCCGGACGGCCAGCTCCACGCCGACATGCAGGGCTCCGGCACGTGCCCCGCGGACCCGTCGCGGGTGCTGGCCCGGTTCCTGCGCGCCCTCGGCGTCCACGCGTCCGCCGTCCCCCACGATCTGGAGGAGCGGATCGACCTTTATCGCAGCCGGCTCGCCGGTCGCCGGATGCTCGTGGTGCTCGACGACGTCGCCGACCACGCGCAGGCCAGGCCGTTGCTGCCCGGCTCACCCACCTGCTCGGTCATCGTGACCAGCCGTTCCCGGCTGCCCGGCTGGCCGGGCGCCGCCCGCTTCGAGCTGGAACCGCTGGAGCCGGGGGAGGCGGCGGACATGCTGGCGAGCGTCCTGGGCCGCGAGCGCGTCGCCGCGGAACCCGAGGCCGCCGCGGAGGTGGCCCGGCTGTGCGGGCGCCTGCCGCTGGCGCTGCGGGCGGCGGGGACGCGGCTGGCCGGCCGTACGCACTGGACGCTCGCCCGGTTCGCCGAGCGGCTGGACCGCGACGGCCTGGACGAACTCGCTCTCGGCGACCCGGACGTCAGAACCGGCATCGCCGCCGGCTACCACCGGCTGGACGAGGCGGCGCGGCGGGCCGTCCGCCTCCTCGGCGTCCTGGACCTCCCCTCCTTCGCCCCGTGGACCATCGCGATGGCGCTGGAGACGTCCCAGGAGGCGGCGGAGGAGCTCGCCGACTCCCTCGCCGACGCCCGCATGCTGGAGATCACCGAGCCGGACGCCGCCGGTCAGACCCGCTACCGGTTCCACGAACTCGTCCGCCGCTACGCCCGCGAGCAGGCCGCACTGGAGGAGAGCGACACCGCCGTCGACGTGGTGGTCATCCGCACGCTCGCCACCTTCCTCACCCTGGCGCAGGAGGCCGACGAGCGTCTGCCGTCGGCCCGGTACACCCCGATACGGGGCAGGGCGCCACGCTGGCCGCCCCCGGCGCGGGTCCGCGAGAAGCTGCTCGCCGACCCCCTCGCCTGGTTCGAGAGCGAGCGCGAATCCCTGGTCGCCGCCGTGCTGCAGGCGTCGGTCCGCGGTCTGGACGAGCTGTGCTGGGAGCTGGCCGCCGCGATGCTGAACGACGCGGCGCTGCGGTCGTCCTGGACCGGTGTGGAGCGGGCCCTCCGGGTCGCCCTGGCGGCCTGCCGCCGGTCCGGGGACCGGCTCGGCGAGAGCGTGGCGCTGCGTGGGCTGGCCGAAGCGCGGCGGGGGCGCGAGCACTGCCGGGAAGGGGACGAGGTTCTGGTGACGGCCCGGGGCGGAACGGAACAACCGCAGGGGCCTGCGGAGAATGACCCACCGATGGCACGATCTACCTATGCCTGACCCATCTGTCGTCACGACGGTGATATCGACGGTAGGGACGCTTCTGGGCGCTCTGGGAGGAGTGGCGCTGACCCAGGGAACCTCCGCCCGGCGCGAAAGGCGCCAGGCGGAGCGCGACCGGCGCGACCGACGGTGCGACGAGCTCCAGCGGGCGTGCGCGAACCTGTCCGAATCAGCCGCACAGCTTAAAATGACGATCGAGATCGCAGCCCAGCGTCACTGGCGGGACATGGACGTCAGGCTAGGCGCCGTCCAGGAACACGCGACGGCCACGGGGCTGCACGCCGCACAGGTGTCGCTGACGGCCCCCGAGGAGGTGGCGTCCGCCGCGCTGGCCCTGGCCGAGTCGGCCGGCCGGAGCGCCGCCACCGCGGTGAAGTCGATCGACCTGGCCTTCCAGGACGACATCTGCCTGGGCGGCCAGATGAGGAGCGCTCCCGACCTGCGTGACCTCGACGCCCGTCTCGCCGCCTTCCAACTCGCCGCCAGGCGCGAGGTGACCGGCGGCCCGGAGACGGGGAACACGCCGGACCCCGGCGCGGAGCGACGCCGGGGCGGAGAGGTGACGCGCCGGGTGGAGTGAACGCCGTACGGCTTCGCGCCGTCATGGCCCCGGATCGTCACGGTACGGCTCGTCCGGCTTCGAGGCCGCCAGCAGTCCCAGAGCGACCTCGCGCCGGTGAGGCGGCAACGGCGGGCCGGCGGCCGTCAGCGCCCTGCCCGCGAGGTCGGCGGCGCCGGCCCGGTCTCCCTCCGCCGCCCGTGCCCGCGCGCCGTACAGCAGTACGGAACCCTCGTGTGGAGCGTCGGCGAGCACGGCGGCCAGTTCGCCGTCGGCGGCCCCGAAGTCGTGCAGCGTGGCCAGCGCGAAGGCACGGGCCGCCCGGGTGACGGGTTCCGCGCGGTGCGGCACCCGGTCCAGGTCGCGCAGCGCCTCCTCGGCCTCGCCGAGGTCGGCGAGGATCTCCCCGCGTACGCGCAGGGCGTCCGGCGTGTTCCCGTCGACGGCCAGCACCCCGTTGAGCACCGCCACAGCGGCCCGCGAGCGGCCCAGCTCCCCGAGCGCCCGCCCGAGCTGGGTCTGCACCGTCAGGTCGTTGGGCACCCGCTCGACGGCCGCGCGCAGCAGAGTGAGGGCGAGAGCTCCGTCCCCTTGCCGCAGGCGCAGCCGGCCGGTCGCCGCCAGCAGCCGTCCCACCGCGGAGGTGTCCCCCAGGGCCTCGAACATGGTCGTGGCCGTGTCGTAGGACCGGACGGCCGCCTCCAGGTCGCCCTCCTCGCAGGCGATGTTGCCGAGCAGGGACCACGCCTCGGCACGCGGGCGCAGCTCGTCGTCACCGGCTTCCACGATCCTGCGGACATGCCCGCGCGCGAGCGCGGTCTCCCCCCGGGCGAGGGCCTGGACCGCGGCGTGCAGCGACGCCGCGGAGGACGTCGGCGCCGGAGGAACCGCCGGAACCGGGCCGCCGGCGGCGAGTCCGCGGACGACCGCGGCGAGACGGTCGTCGTACAGCGTGTACTCCCGCGAACCGGCCGCGCCCGCTTCGGACCGGAGGAGATGGAGGGCGGCCAGTGCCCGCAGCACGGAGCCGGGCACGCCGGACGCCTCCGCCTCCCGTTCGCCGACCCGCGCGCGTCCGGAGGGACCGGCGGTGAGCGCCCGTCCCAGCCAGTTGAGCAGCCGTTCGGAGTACAGGTCATGATCAGTGGCGACCCCGGAGACGACGCGCCGCCAGGTTTCGCCGAGGAACCGCTCGGCACCGCCCTCCCGGCGCAGGTGCGGTCCGGTGATGACGTCGGCACCGGAGAACGTCTCCCACAGCGAGGAGCACGCCATCTGGACCAGCGCCGGGTACACCGCATCGGCCGGGGAGGCGACCGGTCTTCCTATGTCGTCGAGGAGCGTCACCGAGCGGAGGTCGTCGACCAGTTCCTCCGCCGCGCCGGGCGCGAACGGACGGCCCCGGGACTTCGAAGGGCCACGGACCGCCCGTGTCGCCGCGTCGCGGTCCAGGGGCGCCAGGACGACCTCCGAGCCCGCGGCCGCCCCGAACCGGGCGCGGTAGGGCTCGAAGAGGTCGGCGAACTCCTCCCCGCCCGCGAGCAGCAGGTGCAGTCCCGGATGGTCGTCCAGAGCCGCGGCGAGCTCGCCGACGAACGCACCGACGTGCCGCCGGTCCTCGCGGTCGTTGAACAGCTCCTCCGCCTGGTCGATGGCGGCCATCAGCGGCCCCGAGGCGGTGAAGCGGCCGGTGACCGCCTCGTATCTGCGCAGGTGTCCGGAGATCGTCGTCGCGGCCAGTCGAGCCGGCGACTCGTGGGGGAACCAGGACGCCAGCAGTGCGAGGACGTAGGGGTTGTGCTCGGGCAGCGCCACGATGGGGAAGGAGGATGCGTACGTCAGGCGGCCGAGGGGGAGGATCCGCATCCGCTCCGGCGCCAGCAGCGGGCGGACGCCGGCGTTCAGCAGCGAGGTCTTGCCGACCCCCGGTCCCCCGGTGAGAAGGGTCAGCCGGTCGGCTTTCCAGAGCCCGGCGACCTGCCGGGACTCCCGTTCCCGCCCGAAGAACAGGCGGCTCTCCTCGGTACGGAACGCGCGCAGGCCGATGTAAGGACCGTGGTCCACGGTATCGATCAGAGTCTCAACGGTCACATCGATCCCATCCGGTGCAATACAACCACTCGTCGACCGAATCCTGCGTCACTGCCGAAATAGCGGAGCGGTGTCCCGAGTGACCAAATGGAATGTGTGCACGAGTTTTACGCATCCTTGCTTCCGCCTCATCCGCGCGCGCCCATCGGGAGCACGGCTTCCGCCGTACCGCGAGCGGACGATGACACGCCGGCTCCGCTGACCGCGGAGCGGGCATCGACCGCACCCTCATCACCCACCTGTCATCGACGGGACCCGTCCGCGGCGCGCGGGGCGTCACACGGACGACTGGTGACCCGCGACCGGGTCGGCGTCCCGCTCCTCGACCTCCATGAGCCTACGAAGCGCATGCGCCAGGGCGGTCTCGTCGAGCCGGTCGAGATCTCTCAGAGAAAGCCCCGAGACGTCGATGAGCCCACTGTCCCGCGTGACGTCTTCATCCGACATAGGCGCTCCCGTCACCTTCGCTCCCGGTGCTCCGCTCCTCTATCTTCGCACGCCGCCCGACCATGGTCACGCGCCCGTTTGCGCATGTCCAAATTCGGTCGAATGTCGCAGATAAATTCACATGCAATGATTAATCGTATCATTCTGGACAACGGGGGCGACGCCCTCTATATTCCCCCACAGCAGACACCGATGAAACGCCCGCCTCTTCGACGATCGGGGGGTCGCGCGCTTAGGATGGCCATTGTGAAGGCTGAACACGGGCGTATTCCACACGTTTGGGGCAAAGTACCCCAGCGCAACATGAACTTCACGGGCAGGGAAGACCTTCTCTCCCGTCTGCGCGAAGGCATCACGATGGACGTCACCGCCGTTCTGCCTCACGCGCTCCACGGCATCGGCGGCGTCGGGAAGACTCAGCTCGCCGTCGAGTACGCCTATCGCTACCAGGGCGACTACGAGCTCGTCTGGTGGATCTCCGCCGACCAGCCCCTCCTCGTACGCTCGTCGCTCGCCGCCCTCGCACCCCACCTCAAGCTGCCCTCGGCGGCGGTCACCGGCATCGAGGACGCCTCCGCCGCCGTCCTCGACGCGCTGCGTCGGGGCGAGCCCTACTCCCGGTGGCTACTCATCTTCGACAACGCCGACCAGCCCGAGGACATCAACGAGATCATCCCTCGAGGCCCCGGGCACGTGTTGATCACCTCCCGCAACCACCGGTGGGAGGGAGTCGTCGACACGCTCGCCGTCGACGTCTTCGACCGGGCGGAGAGCGTGGAGTTCCTCAACCGCCGCGTGCCCAAGGCCATCAGCACCGTCGACGCGGGCCGTCTGGCCGATGAGCTGGGCGACCTGCCGCTGGCGCTGGAGCAGGCCGGCGCCCTGCAGGCCGAGACGGGAATGTCCGTCGACGAGTACCTCCGGCTGCTCACCGAGAAGACCAGCCAGTTGCTGGCCGAGAGCAAGCCCTCGGAGTACCCCCTGTCGATGACCGCGGCGTGGTCGCTATCGGTGGAGCGGCTGAAGGAGCAGCTCCCCGAGGCGGTCGAGCTGCTCCGCTGCTGCGCGTTCTTCGGCGCCGAACCCATCCCCCGAGATGTGTTCCGGCCGCTGTCCGGCGACACGGCCGACGTGGACGGCCCGCAGGCCGCCGGCGCCCTGCGCCGCATCCTCGGCAACCCCATCCTGCTCAGCAGGGCCATCCGGGAGCTCGGCCGGTTCGCCCTGGCCCGCATCGACTCCCCCAGCCGGACCATCCAGGTGCACCGGCTGATCCAGGCGCTGATCCGCGACGAGCTGACCGCCCGGGAGCAGGCCCGCTACCGCGGTGAGGTCCACCTCCTGCTCGCCGCCGGAGCGCCGCTCGACCCCGACGACACGGCCAACTGGCCGCGATACGCCGACCTCCTCGCCCACGTGACGCCGGCGCTGGTGCCGGAGAGCACGAACCCCGCCGTCCGGCGGATGGCGCTGGACCTCCTCCGCTACCTGTTCGTCTCCGGCGGCTACCAGTCCGCGCGCGCCTTCGCCGAGCAGTTCCTGCAGCGCTGGCGGGCAGATTCAGACCCCGACCACCCCGACGTGCTGGCCGCGCAGCGGCATCTGGGCGACGTCCTGCGCGAGTTGGGCGAGTACCGCGAGGCGTACGACCTCAACAGCCGGACGCTGGAGCAGATGACGCGGGTCCTGGGACCGGACCACCCACAGACGCTGGTCGTCACCAACATCCACGCCGCCGACCTGCGCGCCCGAGGCGACTTCGCCGCGGCCCTGGAAGTCGACGAGGAGGCCCGGCGGCGGCACGAGGCGGTACTCGGCCCGGTCCACCCCTGGACACTCAACATGATGAACAACCTCGCGGTCGACTACGGCCTGATCAGCCGGTACCAGCGGGCCCGCGAGCTGCACGAGGACACCTACCTCCTTCAGCAGCAGAACGTCGGCGTCAACGGCGTCAGCAGAACCGACGTGCTCTCCTCCTGGAACGGCCTGTCCCGGGTGGTGCGGTTGTGCGGCGACTACCCCGAGGCCCGTGACCTGGGTGAGGACGCCCACGCCTACGGCGTGCAGGAACTCGGCGCCGAGCATCCCTGGACGCTCCGCACCGCCAAGGACCTGTCCATCGCTCTGCGGCGGACCGGCCGGATCCCAGAGGCCATCGAGCTCGCCCGGGACATTCTCTCCCGCTACGAGCGGATCTTCGGCAAGGACCACCCGGACACCCTCGCCGCCGCGATGAGCCTGGCCAACGCGCTGCGCAGCAACGGCGACATCGATGACGCCTTCCACCTCGCCGAGGACACCCTCGAGCGGTACCCCGCCGTCTACGGCGCGGACCACCCCTACCGCCACGGCTGCGCCGGCAACCTGGCCGTACTGCGCCGGGTGCGGGGTGACGTGATCGGTGCCCGCGACCTCGACCGGGCCTCGCTCGCCGCCCTGGACGCCCGGCTCTCGCGCGACCACCACTACAGCCTCACCATCGCGACCAACCTCGCCACAGACCTGGTCATGCTGGGGGAACTGGACGAGGCCATCCCACTGCGGCGCGACACCCTGGAGCGGTTGCGGACCATCCTCGGCCGCGAGCACCCCGTCGCCCTGGCGGGCGCGGCGAACCTCGTGGCCGACCTGTACCGGGCGGGTGCCGAGGGGGAGGCGAAGAGTCTCTCCGAGGAGACCCTGGACGCCTACGCCCGGACCCTCGGGCCCGACCATCCGGATACCAGGGTCGCCCTGGAGGGCAGGCACCTCGACCTCGACTTCGACCCTCCGCCGATCTGATCCGGACCCGCCGGATCCCGCCCGGTCCGCCCTGATGAGCGGACCGGGCGGGTCGTGTGTGCCGGGCAGTAGGCGGGTGGGTGACCCGGGCGCGCCCCGTGAGCCACGCGGACGGGCCGTACCGGGCCGGTCAGGGCGAACCGTTGCGCAGGCGCCAGTCCCGCCGGTGCCGTTCGGCGGCGCGGCGGGCGAGCCCGAGAGCCGTGTCCGGCACCGACTCCCCGCACCAGCCGGCCAGCGTCCGGCCCATCGCGGAGACGAACGCCGTCCCCTCGGGGGTCAGCGCCCCGCTCGCCGTGAGCGTCCGCACGGCCTCAGCCGCGGCGTCCCGCCAGCGGGCGAACTCGGCGTTCGCCCTGATCGCCGAGTTCCCGTATTCGTGAAGGCGCTGACGTCGCCAGAACCCGGCCACCCCCAGGTGCGCGTAGACCCCCTGCAGCAGGCCGCTCACCGGCCGAGGGTCGTCGCGCCACGGCGCGTAGTAGCGTGCCCCGGTGTCCGGCAGGGTCAGCGGCACCAGATCGAGCAACGCCGTGAGCTTGGCGTGCTGGACCTCGTGGGCCAGCGTCACGGCCAGCACCCTCTCGTCCTCCGGCGTGGAGAGCGCCACGCAACCGAACGTCTCCCGGGACGACACGCTCACCTGCCCGCTCGCCGGTGGAGCCAGCGGTGCCAGCACCCTGACGATCTCGCCGATCTCCGCGGCGACGGTCCAGTGGTGCTTGACGAGCAGCTCCCACGCTCCGTCGAGGAGCGTCCACCAGTTCCCGGCCTCGGCTCCCGTCAACCGGCCGGCCGCGGTCGTCGCCGCGGGCAGGCAGTGCGCGTCCACGTCGTCGAGGAGCAGCTCGATCCCGGTCCCTCCCACCTCGGCTGACAACCGGCGCACGCCATGCCAGCCCGGGGCGTCGGTCCGATGGTCCGCCGGCACCCGCACGCGGTCGTCACCGGCCATGATCTCCGTCTCACGATGCGGAGTGACCCGCACGACCGCGCGGTCAGCGTCCCCGCCGGGGACCAGGACGGCACGGCCGAGAGTGGGCAGCACGACGGTCCCCTCATGAAGGGGCACCTCGATGACGGCCGCGAAACCCGCCCTGATCGCCGCCGCGACGGCGACGGCCGCGAGGCCCTCGGGAACGGCCGGGGCCCGCTGCGGACTCCCGCCGTCCGGAGCCGCCGCCCCGGCGTGCAGAGCGCGCAGCGTACGGCGGGCCCACGCGCCCGTGCCCGGATGCCGGATCACCGCCTCGGTCTCCGCGGGCGCGTGGGCCTGCACGTCCGCGAGCAGGTCGTAGGCCCGGCGGACCCGGGCGGCCTGAGGGTGGCCGGTTCCGGCCGCGGCGTCCACGACCCCGCGGATCAACAGGATGTGCCTGCTGTGCTGGGCTGCGGCCAGGTCGCGGACCGCGGCACCGCCGCCTCCCGCCGCGAGAGCCCGGAAAACGGTCTCTCCCAGGCGGTGCGCGCCGAGGTTCATGGGCGGCCCAGCCGTACGGCCAGATCCGCCTCGACGACCCGCTTCACATGGGTGACCAGGCGAAACAGGTCCGGGCAGTAGACCGACGGGTTGGCGAACCCGGTGCCGGACCGATAGCGATGCGCGTACAGTCCCGCCCCGCACACCCGGTGCACCGGGCAGGCCAGGCACGTCGCCGACAGCGCCCCGGTTCCGAGTTGCCTGGCCACCACCGCCGGCAGCGACAGCGCCGCGTCGAAGGGGTCGCGGTCCACGTGCAGACCGGTGTGCGGAGCCCCGTGATAGGCGGACTTCAGCACATCGGACTGCTCGATGCTTCCATCGGTCTCGATGACCAGCACTCCCACCGGTGAGAGCCCGATCGCCTCGCTGGTGGACGCCCCGCCGAAGAGGAGATGGAGGATCTCACCGAACAGACGCACCCGCGTCCTCTGCCGGGGCTCCCGGTACCACCGGTCGAAGACCGCGACGAGCCAGTCCCCGTACGGCGTGGCGGAGCGGTCCGGCCCGCGGCCCGGCGGCGGGTCGTCCCAGTTCCCATGGGGAAGCAGCAGGTCGATGACCGGCGGCCGGAACTCCACCAGGGCCTCGTAGGTGTCCAGCGGGTCGTTGCGCAGGTCGATGGCGCACAGCAGACCTGCGAACAGATGCCGGTGTCGGGGGCTCGTCAGCCGTTCGAGGGCGCCCCGCACGGACGCGTAGCTGCCTCCGCCGTCCGCGCGGCGGCGGTGCCGGTCGTGCGCCTCGGCCGTACCGTCCAGGCTGACCCCCACCCGGACGCCGAATTCGTCGAACAGGCGGAGGTAGTCCTCGGTGAGGCGGACCGCATTGGTCTGGACGACCACGTCCGTCCGCGCGGCGGGGCCGACCTCCGCCCGCAGGGCGTCCACCAGGCGGCGGATCGTCATGGGTCCGGCGAGCAGGGGCTCGCCGCCGTGCAGCACGACCCGGATCGCGGTCAGGCCGTGGGACTGCACGTGCTCGGCGACGCGGGCGGCGACCCGGTCGGCGGTCTGAGGGAGCATCCGGACGGGACGGAAGCGCCACGTCTGGTCCGCCATTTCGTAGACGTAGCAGTAGTCGCACGCGAGGTCACACCGACTGTGGATCTTGACGATGAACTCCCGGAACGGGGTGGGACGCCAACCCGCCGCGGTCAGGGCCGGAACGTCCAGTGTCGCGGGCCATTCCTTCCCTCCCTCCGCGAGGAAGGGCCGCTGGGCACGCATGGCCACGCGCGATCCGCCTCTCGTCCGCGATCCGCCCGAGCGGCCGGGTTCGCCGCCGTCCTGTCCGTTCTGTTTCGAGGATCGCAAAACTCAGAGTCAGACACAATACGCTAAACCCCGTCAAAACCTGATGCTCTCCCTTCTTCACCAAAGGTGACTCCTTTCCCGCAACACTTCTCTGCGAGCCGGAGAAGCGAGGAGAGGAGAGAAAAGAGAAATCGGAGTAACGGCCTTTTCATATCCGGCGTCCGAAACCCCGCTCCCGGGGGACGGGGCATGGGGACGGACGCCGTCTAGACGTCGGGCCAGCCGAGGGGGTGGGCGGCGCCCACCGGCGGCTCGCCGCCCGCCTCGTTGAAGGCGGTCATCGCCGAGACGAGGGCGTGGCGCTGGCCGGCGGACATCCGGGAGACGATGTCGGCGATCTCCTGGCGGCGGTGGGCGGTGACCTCGTCGACGATGCGCCGCCCCTCCTCGGTGAGGCGCATCAGGGTCTCCCGCCGGTTCCGCGGATTGACCTCGCGGACCACCAGCCGGGAGGCGGCGAGGCGGTCGGCCATCCGCATCGCCGTCGAGGGGTTGACGTTGAGCCGCTCCGCCATCGTGACGAGCTTGGTGTCCCCGTGGCCCGCCAGGACGACGAGCATGCGGAACTGCGGCAGGGTGACCTTGTCCTCGACCGCGCCGAGGGACCGGGCGGCGATGGCGACGAGCAGGCGCGAGCCGGTGAGCACCGCCGAGACGACCGCGGAGGGGTCCTCCCCGTCCGTGCCCACCCGGCTCGCCTGATGCTCCGACATAGGTTCTGTTCTACACGGCGGGTCCGTCAGACCCGTCTTCACCTGGCCTGTTCCACCGCGGGCGTCGCCGCCCACCGGCCCCGCGCCGCCCCGGCCGTCCCGACACCCTCGCGGGTCCCGATCCGCCGCGCCCGGTCGCCCCGGGCGTCGTCACCTGTCCTCCCGGAACGGCGCCAGGTGCTCGGCGGCCTCGTCGACCGTCGCGTACGCCCGGAGCTCCCGGGTCAGGCCGGTGAGCGCGAGCAGGCGGGCGAAGCGCGGCCGGACCCCGCTGAGAACCAGCCGCCCGCCCGCGGCCAGCACGCCGCGCAGCCCGCCCACCAGGACGCTCAGCCCCGACGAGTCGCAGAAGAGGAGCTCCTCGGTGTCGATGACGATATGCGGCGGGGTGATGAGCGCCATCGCCTCCGAGAGGCGTGCCCGCAGGAGGGGCGCCGCGGCGAGGTCGAGCTCGCCGGCCAGACGCAGGATGACGACGTCGCCGCGCAGCCCGGTGGTCACGGAGAAGGCGGCAGGTCGACCGTGGCCCGTTCTTTCCCGCACGACATCCTCTTCGCCCGCTCGTCTGGGCGGCGGTCGCGCCCGAGCGGCCCTTCGTCCGTTTCACCCTGGACCGTCCGCGTGCGGCCCGAGCGGCTTGCCGATCCATCATTGCACAGTGCAATTGAACCGGGAAAAGGCCCCCCGACCAGGCCGCGCCCCTGTCGCGCGCTCGGTGACCAGCGGGTTCACCGCGGTGCGGGCCTCCCACCGCATCAGGGCGGGCCGGGGGCGACCGGTATCCGCCGGATAACGATTCGCTGTCACCGCCATCCCGGCGGAGCCCGCGACCGTCTCAGAGAAGCATGAAGATGCTGATGCTTCGGCTGGCCCACACCCTGCGCATGATGCGGGCGCGGACTCTGACGAGCCACCTCCCGGCCACATCCCTGGAGTATCTGTACGTTCATTTCGGCCGCGAGATCCTGGCCAGGGCCGCCACGGACCGGGCCCTGTCCGACGCGATCGCCCGCGAGGTCGCCGTCATCGACGAGACCCTGCGGCGGGAGGGCGACCGCCCCGGCCCCGTTGAGCTGCGTTCCTTCCTCATGGGGTACGGCCAGGGCGTGATCGACTCGGCCGTGATCCGCCCGGACCTCGTCGCCCAGGACACGAGCTGCGAAGGCCCCTACCCCAGCTCCGTCGTACGGCTCGGCGCGCTCAGCCAGAAGGCGTTCGCCGACGGCCTGCTCCGGCTCCGGCCCGGAGTCTGACGAACCGCCTCCGCCGGGGCCGGCGGGGTTCCGCTTCCGCCACGACACCGTCCGGGTGCAGGCCGCGCTCACGGGCCGCCCGGGTGGTCAGGCGCTCCGGGCGGTCCAGCGTCCCGGGCGGTCGGGCGGTCGCGGCCCGGACGCCCGGCACGGTCACGGGCCCTCCAGGCGGCCGGGCGCTCCGGATGCTCCGGGCGGCCCCACCGCCTGGAGCGCCGCGCCGCGCTCCTCGATCCGCCGTTCGGCCCAGTCCGCCCACTCGCGCTGCATGGCGCTGAAGCGCAGGCCCCATTCCAGGGCGAGCCGGCCGTAGAACGCCAGGTCGTCCTCCTCCGCCGAGACGGCGTCGCTCAGCGCCGCGAGGTCACGCCCGGACCGCTCGGCGGTCTCCGCCAGCCGCCGCAGGTAGGCGCGCGCCTGCTCGGGCTCGACCTGCCCCAGGAAGAACACGCGCAGGAGCGTCTCGCTGCGGCCCGTCCGCACCGGCGCGACCTCCGTCAGCCAGTGCCGGAGCTCGGCGCGGCCGGATTCGGCGATGGCGTACTCCTTGCGGCCCCTCGGCCCCTCGGCGACCACCTCCACCAGGCCGGCCTCCGCCAGACGGCCCAGCTCCGCGTAGACCTGGCTCTGGGTGGCGGGCCACACGTTGGCCAGTGAGACATTGAAGATCTTCAGCAGGTCGTAGCCACTGGCGGGCTCTCGGGACAGAAGGCCCAGCAGCGCGTGTCGAAGGCTCATGAGTTCACCCTATATTCCTGCATTGACATGTCGTGCCAGGAGGTTCTAGTCTCGACATGTCTAAACAGGAACGTCAGGAGCCCCCACATGGTCCGCAGTCTGCTCGGCTTCCTTCCGTGGATCGCCTACGCCGTCGTCGCCACGAGCGACGAGTGGCGCTACGGCGCGATCCTGGGGCTCGTGATCGCCGCCGGGGTGATCGTCGCCGACCGCCGGACCGGCAGCACGTGGGACCAGATGGTGATCGAGGTCAGCGCCGCGGTGTTCTTCCTGCTGGTCACCCTGCTCTCCTTCGCCGACCCCGGCTCCCCGCTCATGCCGTACGGCCCGGCCCTGGTCAACGCCTGGCTCGCGCTCACCGCCTGGGGGTCGCTGGCCGTGCGCAGGCCGTTCACCCTCGGCATCGCCCGCCGGACGACCCCGCGCGAGGTGTGGCGGACCCCGCTGTTCCTCCGGGTCAACGCCGTCATCACCATGGTGTGGGGGGCTGCTTTCACCGCCACAGCCGTCACGCTCGCCGTCCTGCTGCACGAGGCCCCGCACGCGACCGCCACCATCGTCGCCGTCAAGGTCCTCAGCTTCGCCGCCCCGGCGGTCTTCACCGTCCGCTACCCGAAGGCCGTCGCACGGCGTCTCCGGACCACCGGCCACGCCGCCGACCGGACCACCGGCCGAACCACCGACCACGCCACCGGCCGCACCGCCTGATCCGCACGAACCGAGACCGCGAGATCCGGAGCCGCACATGACCACCGAGACACCGTTCTACCTGGCGGGCCACCTCGCCCCCGTCCCCGACGAGATCGACGCCGCCGACCTGCCGGTCACCGGCGCGCTCCCGGCCGAGCTGACCGGCCGCTACCTCCGCAACGGCCCCAACCCGCTGCCCGGCCAGGACCCGGGCCACTGGTTCACCGGTCACGGGATGCTCCACGGCGTACGGCTCCGCGACGGCCGCGCCGAGTGGTACCGCAACCGCTGGGTCCGCACCCGGCGCCTCACCGAGGGCGCGCCCTTCATCCACGCCGACGGCACCGTGGACCGCACGGCCGTCCCCGCCAACACCCACGTCGTCCACCACTCCGGCAGGATCCTCGCGCTCGTCGAGAACGGCCTGCCGTACGAGGTGACGCCCGAGCTGGGCACGGTCGGGCCGTGCGACTTCGGCGGCCGGCTCACCACCGCGATGACCGCGCACCCCAAGCAGGACCCGGTCACCGGGGAGCTCCACTTCTTCGGGTACGGCTTCACCGCCCCCTACCTGACCTACCACCGCCTGTCGGCCGGCGGCGAGCTGGTGGAGAGCCGGGTCGTGGACGTGCCGGGGCCGACCATGATGCACGACTTCGCGATCACCGAGCACCACGTCGTGTGGCTGGACCTGCCCGTCGTCTTCGACATGGATCTCGCCGGACGCGGCGGCCTGCCGTACCGCTGGGACGACGCCTACGGCGCCAGGATCGGCGCGATGGACCGCGCGGGGCGGGTGACCTGGTTCGAGGTCGACCCCGGCTACGTCTTCCACGTCGGCAACGCCCGCGAGGACGCCGCGGGCCGGATCACGCTGGACGCCGTCCGCTACTCCCGCGACGCCTTCACCGGGATCTGGCCCCTCGTCGGCGGCGGCCCCGCCCCCGCCGCCCGCACCGGCGGCGCCGTGCTGCACCGCTGGACGCTCGACCCGGTGAGCGGCACGACCGCCGAGGAGCAGCTCGACGACCGCCCCGTGGAGTTCCCCACGCTGAACGACGCCCACGTCGGGAGGGCGAGCCGGTTCCGCTACGCGATCTCGTCCGGCGCGGTGGTCAAGTACGACACCGAGACCGGCACGAGCCGGGCCGCCGAGCTGGACGGGCGGCCCGGCGAGGCGGTCTTCGTGCCCGCCTCCGCCGCCCGGTCCGAGGACGACGGCTGGCTGCTGTCGATCGTCACAGACCGGCGGGGCGAGAGCTCCGAGCTGCTCGTCCTCGACGCCGCCGGGCTGGACTTCACGGCCTCCGTACGGCTCCCGCGCCGCGTCCCCGCGGGCTTCCACGGCTCTTGGATCCCCGACGGGAACGACTGAACCGTGCTCATGGCGACGCTGCGCGTCGCGGCTCGGGGCTCTTGACCCGATGTCTTCCCT
>NZ_JBEZNH010000037.1:0-80260 GCF_040653115.1 Streptosporangium sp. NPDC048047
CCTTCACCCACCGGCTGGCCTGCGGGCTGGCCGCCCGGGGCAACGAGGTCCTCGTCCGACCGCCGGACCCCGGCAGAGCGAAGGCCGGACAGCCCCCCAACTGTCCGGCCTTCTGTCGGCCGGGCGGGCAGTCCCCCAACTGCACGAGCCCAGCCTCCTCGCGGGCCTCTCCTTCGTCTCCCCCAAGACTCCGGCGGCTCCGCTCGGGGACGCGATCCCCCTCGCGTCCTTATCCGGTGAAAAGTCTCTGCAACGCTCCCCCCGGGCTTCGCAGAACCCCTTGACCTGCTACAACAGTACAGAATCGAACGTAAGAAGCACGTCATACACGGGTCGTTTTTGGGCCTACATCCATACTTGACCCGGTATAGCCGAACGGGTGCGCCCGCCCTCCGGCGGAGGGCTCGGCCACCCGTCGGAGAGCCCCCGCGACGCGGGGATCCCCGGCGTGGAGACGGCACGGGGACGGACCGTCAGGCGGGCGGTTCGAGGACGAGGGCCCGTCAGGCGAGCGGGTCAGGCAGAGAGCCCATCAGGCAGGCGGTTCGAGCACGGGGGCCCGTCAGGCGGGCAGTTCGAGGATGACCTCGCTCTTCTCCCGCAGTGCCCGGCTCACCGTGCAGTACTTGTCCTCGACGCGCCGGGCCACCGCGCGGAAGACCTCGTCGGCCTTCTCGTCGCCCTCGGGCAGCTCCACGTCGTAGGTGATGGTGATCGGCCCGAGCAGCGTGGGCTCGACCTTCTCCGCCTGGACGGTCATGGCCAGCCGGACCAGGCGGTGGCCGCGCTGGGCGGTGAGCGGCTCCACGGTGACGATGTTGCAGCCGCCGAGGGCGGCGAGCAGCAGCTCGACCGGGGTGAAGACCCCCTGCTCGTCGGCGCCGCCCATGGCGACCTCCGCCCCGCGATCGTTGCGGGCCACGAACCCGTCGTCGGTCCGCTCCACCCTGACCTGCGCCATGGCGCACCTCCCCGGTTACGCCGCTCACCCTACCGAAACGGGCCGGGGGTGCGGGCCCCGGATCCGGAACCCGGACTCCGAACCCAGCCTCCGTTCCGTGGTCCGTCCCGCCTGCCTCGGTCGAGCGGGCGGGACGAACCACGGAACAGAACTAGGCTTCGGGGTGCCTGGTCAGGTACTCGATGTAGAACGGGCGCAGCGCCTCCCCCAGCTCGCCCTCACCGGCGGCCACCGCGTCGCTGAGCAGGGCCGAGACCCGGCTGAGCTCGTTGGCCGTCTCCTCCTCGTTGCCCGTGGACGCCTCCGCCGCCGGAATCACCTTGAGCAGCTCCCACAGGAACGCGAGATCCCCGTGGTGAACCGCGTAGCGGACCGCGCGGTCGTGCAGTTCCCGGGCCGGCAACGCCTCCAACTCGTCCGTTTCCAACCGTCCCACCTCCTCACCGCGCCTTCTGCCCTCCGATCACACTGATCATGCGTGGTCGGCCGCCAGGCGGACGATCATCTTGCCGACGTTGGCTCCGCCCAGCATGTCGATGAAGGCCCGGGGGGCGTTCTCCAGGCCGTCGACGACCGTCTCCTGGAAGGTGAGCCGACCCTCCGCCAGCCACGGTCCCATCTCGGCGAGCATGTCGCCCATGCGGCCGGAGTGGTCGCCGACGATGAACCCGCGCAGGGTGAGCCGCTTGCCGACGGCGAGGAAGAGGTTCCGCGGCCCCGGAGGCGGCTCGGGGGCGTTGTAGACGGAGATCGCCCCGCACATCGCGACCCTGCCGTGCGTGTGGAGCGCGCCGATGGCGGCCTCCAGGTGGTCGCCGCCGACGTTGTCGAAGTAGACGTCGACGCCGTCGGGGGCCGCCCGCGCGAGCAGGTCGTGGACCCGGCCCTTCTTGTAGTTGAAGGCGTCGTCGAACCCGAGCTCCTCGATCAGGTAGGCGACCTTCTCGTCCGAGCCCGCGCTGCCCACCACCCGGGAGGCCCCCTTGAGACGGGCGATCTGCCCGACCAGGCTGCCCACGGCCCCCGCCGCGCCGGAGACGAACACCGCGTCACCCTCCTTGAAGGAGGCGATGTCGAGCAGGCCGACATAGGCGGTGAGGCCGGGCATGCCGAGCACGCCGAGGTAGGCCGACAGCGGGATCCCCGGCGCCGGATCGAGCCGGCGGGCCTGCCCGGCGTCGAGGACGGCGTGCTCGCGCCAGCCGTACCCGTGCAGGACGAGGTCGCCGGACGTCAGGCCGGCGGTCCGCGACTCCACGACCTCGCCGACCGCGCCGCCCTCCAGGGCCTTGCCGAGCTCGAACGGCGGGACGTAGGACTCGCCCTCGTTCATCCGGCCCCGCATGTACGGATCGACGCTCATGAAGAGGTTGCGGACGAGGATCTGACCGTCGCGCACGTCGGGCGGCCCGGCGTCGGCCATCTCGAAGTCGTCCTCGGTCGGCCACCCCGAGGGCCGCGAGGCGAGCCGGATCTCACGGAATGTCGTGCCGCCCGCGAACCGCGGGCCGCCGGACGTCTGGTCTGCCATGGTGAAGCCCCCTCGGCCTTCGTGTCCGTTCACCGGAGACGTTCCGCATCCGGCGAACGAGACCATCCCCACATCCGGGCGGATCTCTCACCCTGTGACCGAACACACCGCCCCGGACTGCGGCGACGCCCGTTCCCCGTGGGTGACACCGCCGTGGCGGCGCCGCCGTGACCACCGTCGCGGGCACGAAGTGGCTAGGGTCCGGGTAGGCCCGCGCGGCGGGCCTACCGTCCGTCCGACTCTCCTGCGAGGATGCCCAGGCGTGAGAATCATCATCAAGATCGTGGCCGTGGCGGCCGCCCTGTGGGTGGCCACCCAACTCGTGCATGGCATCAAGGTGTCCGCCTCCACCACAGCCGCCGAGATCGGCACGCTGCTCGCGGTCGCCCTGGTCTTCGGCGTCGTCAACGCGGTCCTCAAGCCGATCATCAAGACCGTCGGCTGTGCCTTCTACGTGCTCACCCTCGGGTTGTTCGCCCTGGTGGTCAACGCCGGCCTGCTGCTGCTCACGAGCTGGCTCGCCAAGCAGTTCCACCTGGCCTTCCACGTGAGCGGGTTCTGGGCGGCGTTCTGGGGCGCGATCATCATCGGCCTGGTGAGCTGGCTGCTGGACCTGGTGCTCGGCGACTGAGCCGCTCGCGGCGGGCGGGGCTCAGCCGACCGAGCCCCGCCCGCGGAGCTGGGGTGACTGGACGATGCGCCGGTGGCGGCTCTCGCCGTCCGCCGCGTCCACGACCGTGCCGACGGCGGCACGGACGATGCGGTCGATGTCCCAGTCGACCGTGGTCAGCGGCGGGGTGAGCAGCCCCGACATCGGGTGGTCGTCGTAGCCCATCACCGAGACGTCGAGCGGGATGCGCAGGCCGTCCGCGACGGAGGCGGCGTAGACGCCGTAGGCGATCGAGTCGGAGAAGCAGAAGAACGCCCGGTGCCCGGCGGCGAGCGCACCCCGGGCGACTCCGGCGGCGGCGGCCGGGGACTGCGGTGCGGTGATCACTTCGATGTCCAGCGCCAGCCGTTCGGCCTCGGCCAGGACGTGCACGTCGGCGGGGCGGTCGGGGGTGCTGGCCCGGGTGGGGGTGAGGACCGCCAGCCGCCGGTGCCCCCGGTCGCGCAGGTGCTCCAGTGCCAGGGTCACCCCCGCGCGGTTGTCGAAGACGACCTCTCCCGCCGTGCGGGCCCCGGCCAGCGCGTCGCCGATCGACACCACCGGCAGGCTCTCGCACAGTTCGGCCCAGAACGGCGCGGCCGGGTCGACCGGCTGCACGATCAGGGCGTCCACCCGCTGGTCCCGGAGCTGCCGGGCCAGCGTGCGCTCCCGCGCCGGGTCGCCCGCGGCGTCGAGGATCAGCGCGTAGCGGTCGTTGTCCTTCAGCGCCCGGCCGATGCCGACGGCCAGGGCCTGCTGCCAGAGGTCCTCCAGGGATCCGCAGAGCAGGCCGATCATCCCGGTCCGGCCGCTGGCCAGCGCGCGGGCGATGGGGTCGGCCTCGTAGCCGAGTTCGGCGGCGGCCCGCCGTACCCGCTCGATGGTCTCGCCGGACACCTGCATCCCGCGCAGCGCGTACGAGACCGAGGCAGGGGACAGGCCGGTGGCCTTCGCCACCTCACGTATCGTCGCTCGTTTCCGTGGCTGGGGCACCAGCCCAGGGTATGTCGCGGTCCGCCCCGGCAGGCGTCTCCCGCGCGGTATTCCGCTGTTTCAGCCTGTCACCCGGGGCGGCCCGACACGCCATCGCAAGAACGAGGATGCGGCCCGCCCAATTACCTGTATTCTAGGTAGGGAATAACAGAATGGAGGTTCCGGTGACCGTTGACGTGCACCAGCACCTGTGGACGCCCGCGTTCACCGACGCGCTCCGACGCCGTACGGCCGCGCCGCGCCTCGACGGCTGGACGCTCCACCTGGACGGCGAGCCTCCCTACGAGGTGAACCCCGCCGACCACGACCCGGCCACGCGGCTGGCCGCCGACCCCGGCCTCGACCTGGCGCTGGTCTCGCTGTCCAGCCCGCTCGGCGTGGAGTCGCTGCCGCCCGAGGACGCCTGGCCGATCATCGACGCCTACCACGAGGACGCCCTCGCCCTGCCCGCCCCCTTCGGCGCCTGGGCCGCGACCTGCCTGAGCGACATCGACCCCGGCGCGCTCGCCGGAGCCCTCGACCGGGGGCCGGCCGGGCTCCAGCTGCCCGCCACGGCCGTGGGAGACGCCGCCGGCCTGGCGCGGGTCGCCCCGCTGCTCGACGTGCTCGCCGAGCGGGACCTGCCGCTCTTCGTGCACCCGGGCCCGGCCGCGTCCGCCGTACCGGCGGCGGGCCCCGGGGCGCCCGCCGCGCCCGGGTGGTGGCCGGCCGTCGTGCCGTACGTGCAGCAGATGCACGCCGCCTGGTTCGCCTTCGCCGCCTTCGGCCGCCCCCGCCACCCCGGACTGCGCGTCTGCTTCGCGCTGCTGGCGGGCCTGGCGCCGCTCCACTCCGAGCGGCTGGCCCGCCGGGGCGGCGACGGCCGGGGAGAGGTGGACCGCGACGTGTTCCTGGAGACCTCCTCCTACGGCCCGCGCGCCATCGACGCGATCGTGCGCGAGCTCGGCATCGACGTGGTGGTCAACGGTTCCGACCGTCCCTACGCCGAGGCCCCCGACCCCGCGCTCGGCGAGGCCGCCCGGCACGCCGTCACGGTGGTCAATCCCGACCGCCTGCTGAACCGGAAGGAGACCGGAAGATGAACCAGGTGATCGCCCCGGCCCGGGAGCGGCACGCGCTCCCCCAGGGGCCGGGCACGGGCGGCGCGGGCTACGAGAGCCTGCCCGCGCGCCCCCTCGACCGGCGCGAGCTGCGCACCCTCGTCGAGGAGCTGGCCGCCGACCCGTCGTGCTGGGAGGGTCAGGTGGACTTCCCCGCCGAGGGGGGCCGCCACTACGCCTCGCTGCACCGCGACTCGCACGTCGACGTCTGGCTGCTGTGCTGGCGGCCCGGGGACGACACCGGCTGGCACGACCACGACATCTCCTCCGGGGCCGTCAGCGTGGTGGCCGGGGCGCTGCGGGAGTGCAACCCCAGGATCGGCGGCGAGCACGTGGAGACGCTGATCGAGGCCGGGGAGTCGTTCTCGTTCGGCCCCGACCACATCCACCGGCTGAGCGGGGCGGCGGAGGGCAGCGTGTCGATCCACGCCTACTCCCCGCCGCTGTGGCGTCTCGGGCAGTACTCGATCGACGAGGGCGGGGTCATGCGCCGCGTCTCGGTCAGCTACGCCGACGAGCTGCGGCCTGTGGACCCGTCGGAGGATCCGCCGGGGACGCCGGACGCGCCGGACGTGCTCGACGTGCCGGTCGGCGAGGCCGTCCCCGTCTGACGTGACCGGCCCCCACGGGGCCGGCCCGGCCGATGGGGCCGATTCCCGGGCGGGGCGCGTCTAGCGGGGACCGCCGTTCCCGGCCGCTCCGCCGTTTCCGCCGCTTCCGGCCGCGCCGCCACCCTGGCCCGCGCCGCCGCCCCGGCCGCCCGCTCCGCGGGTGGCCATGACCGCGTGCTCCTCCTCCTCGTGCCTGCGGTACTCCTCGTGGCTCTCCTCCAGCGGCACCTTCTCGCCGCCGTAGGCCCGGCTCATCCTGGCCCGGAGCCTGCCGAGCCGGCCGCGCAGCTCCTCGGGCGGGACCGCGCCCTCCCCGTCGCCGTTCCCATGACCGTTCCCGTGGCCGTCTCCGGCCCCGTGCAGGACCGGGATCGGCTCCTTGCCGCGGACCCGGTCCTCGAGGTCCGGGGTCGGCGGGGCGTGCACCTCGACGTACTCGCCGCTGGGCAGCCGCCTGATGACGCCGGCCTCCACGCCGTGGGCGAGGATCTGCGAGTCACGGCGCTGCAGGCCGATGCAGATCCGGTAGGTGACGAGGTACGCCAGAGCCGGCCCCAGGAAGATCAGGACGCGACCGATGTAGATCAGGTCGTTCATCGAGAAGTGGAAGTACGCGGCGATCACGTCGTTGGAGGCGCCCAGCCACAGGATGCCGTAGAAGGTGACCGCCGCCATGCCGATCGAGGTGCGGTGCGGGTTGTTGCGGGGCCGGTCGGCGATGTGGTGCTCGCCATGGTCGCCGGTGACCCACCGTTCCAGGAACGGATAGAGGGCCAGGCCCAACACGATGATCATGAGCGGGACCAGCGCCGGGATCAGCACGCTCAGCGTCAGCGTGTAGCCGGCGAAGTTGATCTCCCAGCCGGGCATCAGCCGGAGCGCGCCGTCCAGGAACCCCATGTAGAAGTCGGGCTGGGTGCCGGCCGAGATGTTCGCCGGGTTGTAGGGACCGAACAGCCAGATCGGGTTGATCTGCGCGAAGCCGCCCAGCAGCGCGACGGTGGCGAAGGTGAACATGAAGTACGCGCCCGACTTGATCATGAAGGCGGGCCAGAACGGCGAGCCCACCACGTTCATGTTCGTGCGGCCCTTGCCCGGCATCTGGGTGTGCTTCTGCACCCACATCAGGATGAGGTGAGCGGTGATCAGCGCCAGCAGCACGCCCGGGATGAGCAGGATGTGCAGCGAGTAGAACCGGGCGACGATGTCCTCACCCGGGAACTCCCCGCCGAAGAGCAGGAAGGTGGACCAGGTGCCCAAGATCGGGATCATCTGGGCGATGCCCGCGGTGATCCTCAGACCGGCGCCGGACAGCAGGTCGTCGGGCAGGGAGTAGCCGGTCAGACCCTCGGCGAGGGTGAGCAGCAGCAGGGCGACGCCGATCAGCCAGTTCAGCTCGCGCGGCTTGCGGTAGGCGCCGGTGAAGAACACGCGGAGCATGTGGATCATCAGGCCGCCGATGAACAGCAGGGCCGCCCAGTGGTGCATCTGCCGCATCAGCAGGCCGCCGCGCACGTCGAAGCTGATGTCCAGCGTCGAGGCGTACGCCTCGGACATCATGACGCCCTTGAGCGGCTCGTAGGAGCCGGTGTAGGCGAGCTCCTGCATGCTGGGTTTGAAGAAGAACGTCAGGAACGTGCCGGTCAGCAGCAGGATGACGAACGTGTAGAGGGCGATCTCCCCCAGAAGGAAAGACCAGTGGTCAGGAAAGATCTTCCGTAGGTTCCGCCGGAGGAAGTTCCCCGCCCCCAGACGATCGTCCAGGAAGCTGCTCGTGCTCGCTATGGGCTTCGGAACGGTTCCGCTGCTCACGCATGGCCTCCGTTCTCAGGGCCTCGGCTCCGGCGCGACCCGGCGCCCGGTGACCGGACCGGGGTGTACGGCGGAGCACGCCGTCGCCGACCAGGTCCTTCCATCATCCACAGCGGGTTACAAACGAACGTAAAGTCGGAAACCACGCAATACGCACGAAAAGCCTAGAACTTATTCACCGGTCGGGTACGGGGCGCCGGACGGGCCATCCGCACGGCAGGCGACGGCAGAGCCTTTGCCGCCCCTTTACGTTCCCGGCCTGCTCCGTCGCCTCTCCCGGATGACGCGGCGACGCCCCGCCGCCCGGACGGCGGTCAGGCGGGCTCCGGGCTCAGGTGACGGTGGAGCGCGAGCGAGCAGCCGATGACCGCGACCCCCGCCAGGGCGATCGCCAGGTGCGGCGCGGTCGCCTCGGCCACCGCGCCCGCCAGGGCGGCGGCCAGCGCCTGACCGGTCATCACTCCCGCACCCGCCAGGCCGAACGCCTGTCCGGCGACCGCTTCGGGCACCGCCGCCACGAACCCGCGTTGCAGCCCGAGCGCGTAGGAGCCGCCGGCCATCGTGGCCAGCAGGACGAGGAGCGCGGCCACCGCGAGTCCCGGCCGGAGGACGAAACCGAGCAGCGGAACACCCGCCAGGGCCGCGAGCGGCAGTGCCAGGCGTTCCCGGCCGGACGGGGAGGTCAGCCGTCCCACCGCGAGGTTGCCGGCCGCCAGCCCGGCCGAGGCCGCGGCGAGCGCCACCCCGGCCGCGTCACCGAGGTAGGGGACGAGCACCGCCTCGGCCGCCGTCACGAACGACACCGGCAGCCACTGGGCGAGCAGCAGCCCGCGCACCCGGGGATCCGCCAGCAGCGCCCGGTTGACGCGCAGCGTCTCCCGCACGGCCCCGCCGCCCGCTCCCCGAGCCCGCGCACCGGCCCCGCCCTCTTCTCCGCCCCGAGCCCGCGCACCGCCCTCGCCCGCACCCTCGCGTTCGCCCCCGTCCTGAGCCCGCGCGCCGGCCCCGTCCTCACCCCGGACCCGCACGCCCCCGGCTCCGCCCCCGGCACGGGCCGGTACGTCCGGCAGGCCGAGCCGGAGCAGCACGGCGGCCACGGCGGACAGCCCCGCGGTGGCGGCCAGGGCGCCCGCGGGGCCGGCCGCGGCCAGCACGCCGCCGCCGGCCGCCAGCCCGGCGATCTGCCCGCCCGCGGCCGTCACGGACAGCACGGACCTGCCCAGGACGAACGCGTCCCCGGGCAGCAACGCGGGCAGCAGGGCGTTGCGGGACGCCATGAAGACCGGCGAGAACAGGCCACCGGCCAGTACCAGCGCCAGCATCGCCCAGACGGGCAGCCCGGCGAAGGCCAGCAGCAGGCAGGTCACCGCCCGGACTAGCTCACCGACGATCATCAGTGTGCGGGGCCGGACGCGGTCGGCCAGGGAGAGCAGGAACGTCCCGCCGACGACGTACGGCAGGAAGCCCAGCATGTAGGCCGCGGCCGACAGCCCGGGCGAGCCGGTCCTCGCGTACACCAGCGCCGACAGGGCCAGCGCCTTGACCTGGTCCCCGGCGATCAGGAGGGCGAAGCTCGCGAACAGCGTCCGGAACTCGGCGACGGCGAAGAGCTCTCTGTAGGTCGCGGCCCGTTCCCGCGAGGTGATCGTCATGTCCGTCAGGGTGGGGCGTCCCACCGCCCGGGGATAGGCTTTCGGAAATCGCCGAAAGGTCGCCGGGCGGCCCGCCGCGCCGGGACCGTCAGGGAGACGTCATGGCCATCAGGATCGAGGTCAGCCCGGGGGACGTCGTGGCCGCCAGGTTCGCCGTCTCCCCGCTCATCGTCACCAAGCTCGCCCTGCGGGTGGTGTCCGGTGGGAAGCAGGCCGGGGTCTGGCGGGCCTGGGCGGACCGGCAGCGGAAGCCGTACGAGAGGTTGCGGGCCGAGCGGCCGGGGCTCGGGGCGATGGTGGCGCTGTTCCGCGACCGGAGTTACAACGTCGACTTCGCCGCGCCGCCGCCGGCCGGGGTGGGCACCCCGTTCGAGGCGGAGCTCGCGGTAGTGCGCGCCACCTCCGCGGCCCAGGCGCACCGGGAGATCGCCAGGAACCTGGACGGCATGCCCCGGCCGCCGGCCGCCGTGCTGGACGTCCTGTCCTCGCCCGACGTGGTGACGCTCTTCGCCGACGCGCTCCAGGCCCTCTGGGAGGAGATCGTCGCGCCCGCGTGGCCCCGCTTCCACGCGATCCTGGAACGCGACGTGATCCAGCGGTCCGGCCGCCTGGCGACGTACGGCTGGGCGGCGGCGCTCGCCGACCTCAGCCCGCGGGTGCGCTGGCATCCCGACGGGGTGATCGAGGTGCGGGCGGAGAGCCCCGGCGAGACCCGCCGGCTCGGCGGGCGCGGCCTGCTGTTCGTGCCCTCCCCCTTCCCGTCCGGGGTGGGCTCCTACCTGGAGGACGCCTGGCCGTACGCGATCTCCTATCCGGCACGCGGGGCCGGGATCCCGCACGAGGCGCCGGACGGCCTGACCGGGCTGATCGGCCGGACCAGGGCGCGGGTCCTGCTGGAGCTGGCCGTCCCGGCCACCACCAGCCATCTCGTCGCACTGCTCGGCCTGGGACTGGGAACCGTCGGCGACCACCTGGGCGCACTGCGGCGCGCGGGCCTGGTGGCCCGGTGCCGTACCGGCCGCGCCGTGCTCTACCACCGCACGGCGCTCGGCGACGCGCTGGTCAGCCCTTCGATGCCCCCGCCATGAGACCGGGCGGCAGGACGCATGGCCGCCGGAACGGCGGGCGGGTGACGGGAAGGGTGTGGGGGCCCCGCCCCGCCGCGGGACCCCCACCAGGCGCGCCTCAGGGGCCGCGCCGCCCGCCTGTGTCGTGGCGGGCCGCGCCGTTCACCCCTGGACGCGCTGGATCGCGCCGTCGGGCAGCGTCATCACGGTGACGCCGAAGTCGTGGACGGTCGCCGACAGCTCCTCGGGGGAGAGGCCGGGGGCCACCACGACCAGCGCGCCGCGCATGAGCGCCAGGCCGATCAGCGTGGTCATGGCCAGGACGCAGGTCAGGGACCACGTCACCAGCAGGACGTCCGACTTCTCCAGGACCACGAGCCGGTCGAGGACGTGCATCCGGCCGATGAGGTCCTCGTGGGTGAAGACCCCGGCGTCCTGGGTCAGCAGGGCGGGCTGGACCGACGGGTCGAGCAGGGGCAGCGGCCCGGGCTCCAGCAGCAGCAGGTCGGCGAAGTCGACGGTGTCCCGCGCCTGGCCGAACGTGATCACCTGCCGGACCCTGGACGCCTCAGCCGCCCGCAGCGACGCCTCCGCCAGCCCGGGGGTCGTGATGAGCAGCCGGGCGTCCCACCGGGCCAGCAGCGTGCCGACCTCCCCGCTTCCGGGGTCGACGGGGGCCGCCACGCCCCCCGCCGCGATGACGGTGTGCACCGCGAGGGTCTGCGCCGCGGCGTCGCCGACGTGGATCCCGGCCACCTGACGCCTGCGGGCGCCCCGCCGGACCAGACCGGAGGCGCCCAGCGTCACCTCGCCGGCCAGGCGGCGGTAGCCGTACACGACTCCGGCGCCGAGGTCGATCAGCGCGGGCCGGTCACCCCGTTCGTACGCGCGACCGAACACCGCCTCGGTGACGGTTCCCCTGATGGAGGAGGAGGTCGGTCTCATGGCGCCGACCGTAAGGCCGCTCTGACGGCCGGGGCATCGTTCGATGTATGTAGATGAGTGTGTATTCGAGATCGTCCTTTCCGGGGGGTGCGGGCCCGAGCCCTGCGCGGCTCGGACCCGCTGTCGCGTGCCCCGTGGCCCCGAAGTCCCCACCCCTCCGAGGAGACCTCGGCCGACGGGCGGGACACGCGACGCCTCCGGTGTGCCCGGCCGTGACGCCGGGGATGGTGTGGGCCCGCCGCGTCCGCGGCCCTCGCCCCGGGCGGGACGGCGCGGAAGGCCGGCGTCACCGGCCGAACACGAGGGAAACGTACGGCGGGCACCCGGGGCCGCACATGCGCCGAACTGCGTATCCCGAGGTGTAGCCGTACGGCCGCCGGGGTGTGTAGGCCGGGCGGCCGGCGCTCCCCGCCCGCCGGAGCGCCTCAGGAGCGCCGCGTACGGCCCGGCGGCCCCGGTCCCCGGCCCGCCTCTTTCCGGCCGGGGCCGCGCCCCTCGGGCGCGGTCGTGCCCGATGACCCCTTCAGGCGCGGTCGTGCCCGATGACCTCTTCAGGCGCGGTTGTGCTCGATGACCCAGGTGGCGACCTGGGTGCGCGAGGAGAACCCCAGCTTCGCCAGGATGTTGGCCACGTGCCGGGCCGCGGTCGCCGGGCTGATCACCAGTTCGTCGGCGATGGCCTTGTTGCTCAGGCCGCGGGCCACCAGCTCGGCGATCTCCCACTCGCGGCCGGTGAGGGTGGTCAGCGGGGTGGCCGCCGGGCCCCGGGCGGCCGTCGGCGGCGGAGCCCCGGCCTGCTCGCCGTCCGGCTCGTCGTCCTGGAGGGCGTAGCGGATCGCCTGCTCCTGCGTCATCTCCTGGCCGTGCGCCCAGAGCTGGGCGACGAGGGCGTCGCCCAGGCGCGTGCGGGCCGGCTGGAGCAGCTCCTCCATGCGGGCGCCGAACCCCGACGGCAGGAAGGCGCCGCACATCGAGCCGCGGATCGCGGCGGAGGCGCCGGCCAGCCGTACGGCCCGGCGGTCGTCCTCCTCGGCCAGCGCGAGCTGCGCGAGCGTCTCGATCCGCCGGGCGACGCCGAGCCGCTGGCCGGTGCCCAGGCACAGCCGCAGGCTCTCCACCAGCCGGGCGCGGGCGGTCGCCAGGTCGCCCTGGGCGAGGGCTATCCGGCCCAGCCCCGACAGGCAGGTGATCGTCTGCCAGTGCGAGGTGATGTCCTGCAGCAGGTCGAGGGCCTGCTCGTAGTAGGCGCGGGCCTCGGCCAGGTCGCTGCGCAGCCAGGCGACCTGCGCCAGGCCGATGAGCGCGACCGGCTCGGCCCAGTGGTTGTCGAGCTCGTGGGCGATGGCCAGCGCCGCCTCGAACGACCGCTGCGACTCCTTGGCACGGCCCTCCGACAGGGCGAGGGTCCCCTCCATCGAGCGGATCACCATCTCGTGCCAGGGGTCGTCCACCTTCCGCACGGCCTCCAGCGCCTCGTCCAGGCAGGCCCTGGCCGCCTCGGGCCGCCGCTGGTAGATGGCCACCCAGGCCAGGATGGCGAGCGCCCCGCTCAGCGGCCCGTGCAGGCCCGTCGCCCGGCACAGCTCGGCGGCGGCCGCGCAGGCGACCTGCGCGGTGTCGGGGTCGCCCTGGCCGAAGGCCACCTGGCCGCGCAGCACGAGGGCGTCGCCGCGCACCCGCGGGGACAGCAGCGCGGGCTCGGTCTCCAGCAGGCGGTCCAGCCACTCGTCGGCCGGGGTGAACCTGCCTCCGGCGATGGTCGGCCAGCGCAGCAGCACCAGCAGGCGCAGCGCGCTCTCGGGTTCGCCGGTGTCGGCCGACCATCGCACCGCCGCCCAGATGTTGGACTGGAGCTCGTCCAGCAGGACGAGCTGCGGGCAGATCTCCTCCCACGTGGGGCGGGGGTGGCGGACGATCAGCCGGTGGACCCGGTCGGCGATGCCGATCATGTGGTCGCGGTGCCGCTGCCGCAGCGGGCACTCCTCGCCCGAGGCGTCGAGCTGCTCGGCGGCGTACTGGCGGATCGTCTCCAGCATCCGGTAGCGCGTCTCGCCCGCGGCCGCCGCGTCGGCCAGCACCAGGGACTTGTCGACCAGGCCGCACAGCACGCTGAGGATGTCCTCGGCGCCCAGTCCGTTGCCCGAGCAGACCTGCTCGGCCATGTCGAGCGTCCAGCCGCCGGTGAAGACCGCGAGCCGCCGCAGCAGGATCCGCTCGGGTTCCTTGAGCTGCTGGTAGCTCCAGTCGACGGTGGCCCGGAGCGTCTGGTGCCTGGCGGGGGCGGTGCGGTCGCCGGCCGACAGCAGCCGGAAGCGGTCGCGGATGCGGGCGTGGATCTGCTCCACGGTCAGCGCCCGGCACAGGGCGGCGGCCAGCTCGATGGCGAGCGGCATCCCGTCGAGCGCCTCGCACAGGCTGGCGATCTCCGCGGCGTTCTGGTCGGTGACGGCGAAGCCGCGCGAGGCGGCGCCGGCCCGGTCGACGAACAGCCGTACGGCCTCGCTGCCCGCCGGGTTCTGGGCGTCGTCCCCCGGCAGCGAGAGCGGCGGCACCCGCCACACCGTCTCCCCCGCCACCCGCAGCGGCTCGCGGCTGGTGGTGAGCACCCGCACCTCGGGACAGACGGTGAGGACCATGCGGCAGAACCGGGCGCACTCCTCGACGAGCGACTCGCAGTTGTCGACGATGAGCAGCAGCCGCCGGTCGGCGAGGGCGTCGATCAGCGTCTCGGCCAGCGGGCGCGACGGCTCGGCGGCGACGCCGAGCGCGGCGGCCACCCGGGGCACGATCTGGTCGCCGGGCACCGCCTCGGCCAGCTCCACCAGCCACACGCCCCCGGGGAAGCCGTCCGCCACCTGGGTGGCCACCCGGACCGCCAGCCTGCTCTTGCCGATGCCGCCCGCCCCGCACAGCGTCACCACCCGGGCGACGCCGAGCAGATGGGCGAGCTCCTCCACGTCGGCCTCGCGGCCGATGAAGGCGTTGGGTTCGAGGGGCAGGTTGCCCGCGGTGAGGGAGGAGTGCGCGGTGTCCTGTGTCATCGGCTCTTGGTCGCGGTGTCCTGGTCTCGGCGGTCGGTGGCATCCGGTGGTGCGTCGCGGGGCGGCCGTCACGGAAAGTGTGACACCAATTACCGTGCCGTGCCCAGGCTTAACACCTTTTCGGATCTCCGGATCACCTGGCCGTATCCCCTCACGAGCCCCCGATCGCCCCTCGCGGCCCCGTCGCCGCCGTCACGGGACGCGGCCGGGGAAAGGGACATCCGGTGGTGAACCCGCGTAACGATCAACGGCCGTATCCCACCGAACCGCCCACATAACGGTCATCCCCCGCGTCCCGGCGGTAAGCCGCACGGGGGCCGCCGGCCGACCCGGGACGCGACCGGCGACCGGCTCCGGCCATCGGCAGCCGCCCTTCACCGGATTGTCAGTGCCCGACTCCACACTGTCACCATGCCAGCCGAATCCCCAGCCCCAGCCACCGCCGCCTCCTCCGCCCCGGCGCCGCGCGACGGCCTTGCGGGGCCCCCGGACCCCCCTGACCTCGCGGAGCCTTCAGACCTGACGGAGCTCGGCGAGCTCACCGCGCCCAACTGGTACGCCTTCTCGGAGCGGCTCTCCGGGATCGGGTTCCTCACCGTCGCCCGCCGGCTCCCCGCGCTGGTCCGCCGGGCGCTGGGCATGGCCTGGCGGGCGAGCCCCCGCGACACGGCGGCCACCGTCGTCCTCAGCCTGCTCGGCGGGGTGTTCACCGCCTTCGGCCTGCTGGCCACGACCGGTGTGCTGAGCGCCCTGTTCAGCGCCGGGCCCACCCCCGAGCGGGTCAGGGCGGCGCTGCCCTCCCTGGCGCTGGTCGCCGGGGCCGCCTGCCTGCGCTCCGCGCTGCAGGCGGGCGCCGGCTGGGTGCAGGGCCGGCTCCGCCCGCAGGTCGGCCGGATCACCGAGGAGCGGCTGTACGGCCTGACCAGCCAGGTCGACCTGGTCGCCTTCGACGACCCCGAGTTCCACGACGCGCTGCAGCGGGCCCAGGCCCGCGGGATGGACACCGCGCGCGTGATGGTGGACAGCACCATCGACACGATCACCGGCCTGATCGGCATCGCCGCCGCGGCGGGCGTCCTCGGCGTGCTCCACCCGGCGCTGCTGCCGCTGCTGGTGCTGGCGGTCCTGCCGGACGCCTGGGCGGCGGTGCGCGCCGCGAAGATGGGGTACGCCGCCGACCACTCGCTGATCTCGGCCCGCCGCCGCAAGTGGATCCTCGCCGACCTGATGGCCGAGCGGGAGACGGCCGCGGAGGTGCGGTCGTTCACGATGCGCGGCTTCCTGATGCGGATGTACGACGCGGTGGCCCGGGCCGAGCAGCGGGTCATGCTCGACCTGGCCAGGCGCCGGGCCCTCACCCGGGTCATCGGGGAGGCGCTCGGCGGCCTCGGCACCCTGACGGTGTACGTGGCGCTGGGCGTGCTGCTGTCCCTCGGCACCGTCGCGCTGGCGGTGGCGGGTACGGCGGTGCTCGCCATCCGCTCGGGCAAGGGGTCGTTGGAGAACCTCATGTTCGCCGTCAACCGCCTCTACGAGGGGGGCCTGTACTTCACCGACTTCCTGGAGTTCTGCTCCCTGGCCGAGCGGCACCTGCCCCCGCCCCGCCCGCGCCCGGCCCCCGAGGGGTTCGAGCGGATCACCGCCGAGGAGGTCGTCTTCACCTACCCCGGGGCCGACCGTCCGTCCCTGTGCGGCGTCTCCGTCCGCCTCGACCGCGGGGAGGTCGTGGCGCTCGTCGGGGAGAACGGCTCGGGCAAGACCACGCTGTCCAAGATCCTGGCGGGCCTCTACGAACCCGGTGGCGGCCGCGTCCGCTGGGACGACGCAGACCTGTCGGAGGTCGATCCCGCCTCGCTGCGCCGCCGCGTCGCGGTGATCGCCCAGGACCACAGCCGCTGGCCGCTGACCGTCCGGCACAACATCACCATGGGCGACGGCAGGGGGGAGGCGTCGCTGGTCTCGGCCTCCGAGGTGGCGGGCGCCGACGAGGTCGTCTCCGAGCTGCCGCGCGGCTACGACACCCTGCTCGACCGGCGGTTCAAGGACGGCAGGGAGCTGTCGGGCGGCCAGTGGCAGCGGATCGCGGTGGCCCGCGGCTTCCATCGCGACGCCCCGCTGCTGATCTGCGACGAACCGACCGCGGCCCTCGACGCCCGGGCCGAGCACGCCCTCTTCGAACGGGTCAGGCGGCACGCCGAGGGTCGCACGGTTCTGATGATCACCCACCGGCTGGCCAGCGTCCGGCACGCCGACCGCATCTACGTCCTCAACCGGGGCGAGGTCGTCGAGCAGGGCACCCACGCCGAACTCATGGAGCTCGACGGCCTGTACGCCGAGCTGTACAACCTCCAGGCCCGCGCCTACTCCCCCTGACCGGCCGGCTCCTCCCTGCCGGGGGGTGTGAGGACGGCGCGCATGACGGCCCTGGCGATCGGGGCCGCCACCTCGCCGCCGAATCCGCCGTGCTCCACGACGACCCCCACCGCGACCCTGGGGGCGTCGGCCGGGGCGAACCCCGTGAAGATCGCGTGGTTCTCCCGGGAGGGGGCGTTCTCGGCGGTGCCGGTCTTGGCGGCGACGTCGATTCCCGGGATCGCCGCCGCCGTGCCGGTCCCGCCGGGCCTGGTGACGGCGACCATCATCGCGGTGAGCCGGTCGGCCTCGTCGGCGCCGAGGACCCGGCGATACCTCGACGGCTCGGCGTTGCCGATCACCGTGCCGTCGGCGAGGCGGACCTCCTCCACCAGGTAGGGGCGCATCAGGTCGCCGTGACCGGCGACCGCGGCCGAGAACATCGCGATCATCAGGGGGGTGGCCCGGGTGTCGAACTGTCCCAGCGCCGACATGGCGGTCTGTGCCCGGCTCATCCGCTCCGGGTAGACGCTCACGGCCACCGGCATGGGCACGGCGAGGTCGGCCGCGCCGAACCCGAACGCCTCGGCCTGCTCGCGCAGCGCGTTCTGGCCGAGGTCGAGGCCGATCTTCGCGAACGGGGTGTTGCAGGAGACCTTGAACGCGTAGGCCAGTGACGGGTGGCCGTCGCCGCAGGCCGCGCCGCCGGAGTTGCGCACGCGCGCGCGGGTGCCGGGCAGGCGGAGCGAGGCGGGCGCGCTGACGGCGGTGGCCGGGCCGTACCGCTCGGAGCTGAGCGCGGCGGCGGTCGTGACGACCTTGAAAGCCGAGCCGGGCGGGTAGGTCCGCTGGATCGCCCGGTTCAGCAGCGGCCGGCCGGGGTCCCTCTGCAGCCGCCGGTCGGCGGCGTCGAGCGCGGCGGCGTCGAAGACCGTGTACAGGTTCGGGTCGTAGGAGGGGTAGGAGGCCATGGCCAGGATCGCGCCGGTGTTCGGGTTGATCGCGACGACGGCCCCGGGCTTCCCGGTGGCGCGCAGCGCCCGGTAGGCGGCCCGCTGCGCGCGGTCGTCGAGGGTGAGCTTGAGGGTGGCCCCGCTGCGGATGCCGTCCATCAGCGAGCGCACCCTGACCTCGGGGTCGCTCCCGGACAGGCCGGGGTCCTCGGCCGCCTCGATGCCGGAGGAGCCGTAGAGGGAGAGGTAGCCGGTCACCGGCGCGTACAGGGGCCCCTGCGGGTAGACGCGCCGGTACCGGTAGGTGCGGTCGCCGCTCCTGCGGCTGGTGGCGATCACCGTCTCGTCGCGGAGCACGATGTCGCCCCGGGGGCCGTCGAAGCGCTCGATCATGCCGTGCCGGTTGCGGGGGTCCCCGGCGAGCCGGTCGGCCCGGAACGCCTGGATGTAGGTGGTGTTGACGAGCAGCGCGAACAGCATCACCTCGCACGCCACGGCGACGCGTCCGAGCGGAGCGTTCATCCGCCGCGCACGCTGCACCGTCACGGACCTCATGGCCCTCCCCTCGATCCCCTTTCCCGGTGTAACAGTCAGACCGGAAAGGGGCCGCCGCACAGGGGCAAAGCGCCCGTACGGCTTGCGCTCGCCACCGGGGCGAGGAGCCGGGCCGGGAAGGGCCGAGAAGGGGGGCCGCGGGAACGGGCTCTAGTCCACCACGGACCGGTAGTAGCCGATCTTGGCGCGGATGGCCCGCTGCTGCTTCTGGAGGGCGGCGATCTGCGCCTCCACCCGCTCGTCGTGGGCCTCCAGCACCGCGATGCGGTCGCGGACCGTGTGGTCCCCGGCCCTGGTCAGCTCAGCGAAGCGGATCATCTCCGCGATCGGCATGCCGGTGTCGCGCAGGCAGCGCACCATGCCGAGCCAGCCGACGTCCTCCTCGCTGAACCTGCGCTGGCCGGCCGCGTTGCGGCGGATCGACGCCAGCAGCCCGATCCGCTCGTAGTAGCGCAGGGTGTCGAGGCTGAACCCGGTCTCCTCGGCCACCTGTCCCGGTGTGTACACGCTCACGCCCGGCAGCATCCCACCTGGAGCCCACTCCACGTCAAGCACGACAATCCGAACTTGACCTGGAGCCCGCTCCAGGTTCCACAGTGGATCACATGACGCAGATCCCTTTTGCTCTGGGCACGATTCCCTTCGGCACCGCCCTGGACGACCGGGCGACCTTCGAGATCCTCGACCGGTTCAGTGAGGCCGGCGGCACGATTCTGGACACCGCGAACAACTACCCGTTCTGGGTGGAGGGCGCGACCGGCGACGAGAGCGAGCTGGCCATCGGCCGCTGGCTGGCCGCGCGGGGCAACCGCGACCGGATCACGCTGAGCACCAAGTGCGGCGCGCGTCCCACCGTCCCGGGCGACCGTACCCTCGACTCGATCGAGGGCCTGTCCGCGGCGGCGATCCGCTCGGCCGCCGAGGACAGCCTGCGCCGGCTCGGCACCGACCGCATCGACGTCTACTGGGCGCACATCGACGACCGGTCGGCGCCGCCGGAGGAGACGCTGGGCGCGTTCGCCGAACTGGTCGAGGCGGGCAAGGCCCGGGAGATCGGCGCGAGCAACCTGACGGCCTGGCGGCTGGAGCGCGCCCGCGCCGTGTCGGCGGCGCACGGCCTGCCCGCCTACACCCACGTGCAGCTCCGCCACACCTACCTCCGGCCCCGTCCGGGGACGCGGGTGCCGGAGGGCGGGCACGTCCTGGTCCAGGACGACATGACGGACTACCTGCGCTCGGAGCCGGGGCTGACCCTGTGGGCGTACAACACGCTGATGGCCGGCGCGTACACCCGTCCCGACCGGCCGCTCCCGGAGATCTACGACCACCCGGGCACCACCCGGGGGCTCGCCGTGCTGCGCGAGGCCGCCGCCGAGCTGGGCGTGACCGTCAACCAGGTGGTGCTGGCCTGGCTGATCGGCGGCGACGTCCCGACGATCCCGATCATCGGCGTGAGCTCCCTGTCCCAGCTCGATGAGGCGCTCGGCGCGGTGGACCTCAAGCTCGACGACGAGCTGCGCGCCCGCCTGGACGCCGCGCGCTGAGCGGCCCGGCCACCGTACGGCGAGCCGCCCGGCGCCGTACGGCCGGGCGATCGGACGGCCGGGCGATCGGACGGCCGGGCGATCGGACGGCCGGGCGATCGGACGGCCGGGCGATCGGAGGGCCGGGCGATCGGAGGGCCGGGCGGTCAGGTCCGGGGCAGGAGGCCGGAGAGGTAGCGGCGGACCAGCAGCTTGCACTCGGCGATCAGGTCGGGGTCGCCGTCGGGCCGGGTGCGGAAGGCGAGCTTGAGGACGGCGTCGGCCGCCTCGACCGCGACGACGAGCGCGCGGTCGAGGCCCGGCCCGGCGGCGGCGCCGGCCTGCTCGACGACGACGGCCCGGAGCCTGTCGGCCACGATGGCGTTGTTCTCCAGCGCCGCGTCGAGCATCCGCTCGGTCCCCCGGATCGCCGGGCCGCCGGGCGCGGACAGCACCTCGCCGAAGTCCACGACGCCGAATCCCGGCGTGGTGCGCTTCATGGCCACGAACTCGTCGACCGCCAGATCGGTCATCTCCGCCCAGTCCGACGGCGGGGCGGCCGACAGGCGGGCCACGATCCGGCCGAGGAATGCCTCCAGGTTGCGCAGTGCGAGCGCGCGCACCAGCGCCTGCTTGTCGGAGAAGAACTGGTAGAAGGTTCCGATCGGCACCCCGGCCCGGCGCGCGACCTCCTTGGTGGTCAGTGCCTCGTACCCCGCCTCGTCCAGCAGCCGCGCGCACTCGTCGAGCATCCGCTCGACGCGTTCCGCGCTGCGCCGCTGGGCGGGACGGCGGCGCAGCGTTCCCCCGGCGACATTCGTCATCGCTCCATCATCTCGCACGCGGGGGGACCGGCGGTTAACATGAGCCGCACTCATACCACTCGGAGGTCAGGATGTTCCTTTGGGGTACGGCCACCGCTTCCTACCAGATCGAGGGGGCCGTCTCCGAGGACGGCCGGGGCGCCTCGGTCTGGGACACCTTCACCCGCGAGCCCGGCCGCGTCCGGGACGGGCACACCGGCGAGGTCGCCTGTGACCACTACCACCGCTGGGCCGAGGACGTCGAGCTGATGGCCGGGCTGGGAGTGGACTCCTACCGCTTCTCCGTCGCCTGGCCCCGGGTCCAGCCCGCGGGCTCCGGACCGGTCAACCAGGCCGGCCTGGACTTCTACGACCGGCTGGTGGACGCCCTGTGCGCGAGGGACATCGTCCCGGCGGTCACGCTGTTCCACTGGGACCTGCCCCAGGCGCTGGAGGACCGCGGCGGCTGGCTGGACCGTGACACCGCCCACCGGTTCGCCGAGTACGCCGCCGTCGTGGCCGACCGGCTGGCCGACCGGGTGCCGATGTGGATCACCCTGAACGAGCCCTTCGTGCACATGGTCTTCGGCTACGCCCTGGGGACCCACGCGCCCGGCAGGACCCTGTTCCTCGACGCGCTGCCGGTGGCCCACCACCAGCTCCTCGGGCACGGCCTGGCCGCGGCCGCGCTGCGCGAGCGGGGCGCCGGCCGGGTGCTGATCACCAACAACTGCACCCCCGTCCGGGCGGCCTCCGCCGATCCGGCCGACGTGGCCGCCGCTCACGCCTACGACACGCTGCACAACCGCCTGTTCAATGACCCCGTACTTCTCGGCAAATATCCGGATATGTCGGCGTACGGCGTGCGGCTCGACTGCGTCCGGGACGGCGACCTCGACCTGATCTCCGCCCCGCTCGACGGCCTCGGGGTCAACTACTACAACCCCACCCGGATCGCCGCCCCCTCCGGCGACGGCCTGCCGTTCACCGACGCGGGGATCACCGGGCATCCGACCACCGCCTTCGGCTGGCCCGTCGTCCCCGACGGCCTGCGCGAGCTCCTGACCGGCCTCAAGGCCCGGTACGGCGACGCCCTGCCGCCCGTCTACGTCACCGAGAACGGCTGCTCCCAGCACGACGAGCCGGGCCCGGACGGCACGGTCGACGACCGGGCCCGCATCGACTACCTCGACGGTCACATCGCGGCGCTGGACCGGGCGCGCGCCGAGGGCGTGGACGTGCGCGGCTACTACGTGTGGTCCCTGCTGGACAACTTCGAGTGGGCCGAGGGCTACCACCAGCGCTTCGGGCTGGTCCACGTCGACTTCGCGACGGGGCGGCGCACCCCGAAGGCGTCCTATCACTGGCTCCGGGAACGGCTGGCGGAGCGGAGCCGCAGCCGCTCGGACGCTTCGTGAGGAAATATCCCTTTTTCTCCATCCACGGGGGTGTTTTCTGTACGGTCCATGGCCCTTCGAGTAGGCTCCGTGATCACCGGTGTCGCGGGAACGCGGGCGCGGGAAGCGCTCCGCGGAGGTCACCGAAGGGGGCTGGGCGAACCCGCGTCGCCGCATGCCCCGGACGGTCGTGTGGAGGTGCACCATGGGGGACGACTCAAAGCTGCGTCCGACTCAGGAACACAGCTGGCTGGACGCCAAGTGGCCCGGACTGGAGATCAGGAAGGACCAGACCGAGCACAACCCCACGAAGATCAAGAACTGCGTGAAAGACCTGCAGGACATGCTGGAGCGGCTGCAGGGCAGCGAGAAGGGCTCCTTCGGCACCGTGTCGGCCAAGACGAACGTCATGACGCTGAGCGCGGTGGCCAAGGACTGGCCGGCGGGCAAGATCCTCAGTGACACCCTGGAGAACGGCAACCGGGAGTTCGTCCAGGTGTACCAGGAGATCATCCAGAAGCTCCAGGCCGCCATCCTGCTGCTCCAGAGCGGGGCCACCACCTATGACGGCGCCGGCCACGCCAACGGCGGAACGAAGAGCGTCTAGGGGACCGGGATGGACATCTCCAAGAAGACCCACATGATCAAGACCGGCAGCGTCGACTTCGACGTCAAGGGCGATCAGCCGGTGGCCAGGGTCAAGCAGATCATCGAGGCCCTGGACGGCGAGTCCATCAAGAAGGCCGGGACCGCCTACCTGGACGCCTGCTCCCTGCTGGCGGAGTGCCGGTACATGATCGAGGATGTCAGCAAGACCCTCGCCGAGAGCTGGAACGACAAGGCGTCGGTCGAGGCGCAGACCGCGCTGCGCTACATCCACGCGACGACGCGTGAGCTCTCCGAGAAGGGCAACATGATGGGCCGCCCCCTGGAGTCGCTCGGCAACGCCCTTCCCGCCTACAAGGAGACCGGCGAGGGTGGGTTCGCCCCCTCGTGGAGCGAGAACACCTTCACCTTTGAAGATGACATCCCGGACTTCTACGACACAAAAGACGGTGTGCAGTGGGGGTCTCAGAACCAGCTCGCCAAGGAGCACCTGGAGAAGCTCAACGCGGAGATCAAGACGTGGCACAGCCTGCTTCCCGACTCGCTGCGCAAGGAGCTGCCGAGGATCGAGCCGCCGACCGGTCCCGACCCGAACTTCCCGCACGTGAACTACCCGCCGGGCACGGGGCCGTACGGTCCCGGCGGAACGGGACCGTACGGGACCGGACCTTACGGGGCCGGTCCTTACGGGGCCGGACCTAACGGAACGGGACCGTACGGCACCGACCCCTTCGCCAACGGCCCTAACGGGACGAACCCCAACGGAACCGACCCCAACGGGAACAACGGCCTGCCTCCGGGCGGCTACCCGGGTGACGGCACCGGGAACCCGCCGGGGCAGAACGGCCCGGGATCGGGGATGCCCGGGGGGCCGGGCGGGAGCGGCGCCGGCCCCACCGGCGGCCCGAACGACCCGTCCGGGAACCTGACGGACCCCTCCGGGAACCTGACGGACCCGTCCCGGAACCTGACCTACCCCGCCGGGTACGACCCCGCTAACGCGCGGACCACCGACCTGTCGTCGTTCCAGCCCCCGCAGGGCTACGACGCCAACGGCGTCGGGAACCCGAACCTGACCGGCCCGAACAACTCCACCGGCACCTCCCCCACGCACACGGGCCCGCCGACGAACACCGGCACGGGTCCGGGCACCGGCGGCGGTGGCGGGTCCGGCTCTTCCGGGTCGTACGGCACCGCCGGCATGCGCGCCGCCGCCCTGAACGCCGCCGAGGGCGCGGCGGGCGGCGGCATGTTCATGCCGCCGCCCATGGGCGGCATGGGCGGGGCCGGCGCGGGCGAGGAGCAGGAGAGGGAGACCGGCAGCAACCTGTGGGAGCACGACGACGTGTGGGGCGCCAACGACCACGACGGCGCCGTCGACGGCCACATCCGCAACGTCTGACGGCGACGCGGACGGGGCCGCCTCCGGCGGGGTCCGGCCCGGCCCGGACCCCGGACGGGCTCCAGGCCCCGGACGGGCTCCAGGCCCCGGACGGGCTCCAGGCCCGGTCACGCCCGTGAGGCGGCCGTCCGCGTCCGCCTCACGCGGCGGGCCCGGCCGGGGACACGCCGGAGGGCGCGGTCAGAACACCGAGACGTGGACGTGGTCGTAGTGGTTGGCGGTGACGCCGCCCCGGTCGGACATCATCCGCCAGCCGCCGCCCGAGCGGACGTCGTAGTAGCGCTGCTGCCAGATGAGGTACATCACGCCGAGGCGCGGGCCGTTGTCGATGACCCACTGGGCCAGGCGGTCGCCGCGCTCCTTGTCCGCGGGGGACGGCATCCGGCCGCCGCCGCTCATCATGAAGTCGCAGGCCCGGCCGCTGCCGTGGTCGCCGGGGTCGCCGGGGCGCAGGCAGCCGTAGCTGTAGGGCATCGGGAAGTTCCGGAGCACCTCGTTGCGCACGCCGACCATGCGGGGGGTGAGGCCGTCGCTGCCGGAGGGGGTCTCGAAGCCGTACTTGGCCAGCAGCCCCTCGATCCGGACCCGGTTCTTCTTCAGCCTGGCGATGTCGGCCTTCAGCGCGGCGATCCTCTCGCCGGCGGTCTTCTCGGCCTTCTCGGCCTTCTTGATCAGGTCCTGGATCCGGCTGAGCTGGCTGCTCCGCAGGCTGGCGAGGTAGGACATGGTGGCGGCGCCGCCCAGGGCGGCCGAGACGTCCCCCTGGAAGCTCAGCAGGGTGCCGCCGTCCAGCGGGGCGCCCATGTAGGAGGTCTGGGCGAAGCGCACGACGTCGGTCCGGGCGGCTGCCAGCGACCTGCGCAGGCTCTTGACGCTCGTGGTCGCCTTGCCCGCCCGCACGCGGATGTCCTCCAGGCTCTGCACCTGGCCGCGGTACGCCTTGTCGAGCCGGTCGGCCTCGCGGGTCAGCCTGCGCAGCTCGGCCTCGGGGTCGGGCTTGGCGGCGGTGCGGGCGGCCGGGCCGGCGGCGGCCCCGGCGGACAGGAGGGGCGTCAGGAGCAGGGTGGCGAGCAGGAGGACGAGCACGGCCGGGCGGCTCGGTCTCACGCTTCGCTCACCTCCAGAGCCGCACGGACGGAGCGAAACTATAGGAGATGATCTTGTAAACCGCCACCGGAACGACAGAACTCGGCCTCGACGGCGCACCGCCGCCCCGTCCCCCTTGCCATCGACGGCAGAACATGATTCCGTCTCACCACCGGAAGGGCCCTCGGCGACAGGAGGCAGGACGACATGCGCCAGCACGACACGCTGTTCATCGGGGGCGACTGGGTGGCCCCCGCCGGCACCGGGACCATCGACGTCATCTCGCCCCACACCGAGGAGGTCGTCGGCCGCGTCCCCGAAGGGACCGCCGCCGACATGGACCGCGCGGTGGCCGCCGCCCGGCAGGCGTTCGACCACGGCCCCTGGCCGCGCATGACGATGGCCGAGCGCGCCGCCGTCGTCGGCAGGCTCGCCGAGATCTACGCGACCCGGCAGGAGGAGATGGCCGAGCTCATCACGATGGAGATGGGCTCGCCCATCACCTTCTCCCGGATGGCGCAGGCCCCGCAGCCTCTCGGCATGCTGCAGTACTACGCCGAGCTCGGCCGCACGTTCCCCGTGGAGGAGGAGCGCCCGGGCACCTTCGGCCCGGTGACCGTGCGCCGCGAGCCGGTCGGCGTGGTCGCCGCGGTGGTGCCGTGGAACGTCCCGCAGTTCGTCATCATGATCAAGCTCGCCCCGGCGCTCGTCGCGGGCTGCACGGTCGTGGTCAAGCCCGCCCCCGAGACGCCGCTCGACTCCTACCTGCTGGCCGAGATGGTCAAGGAGGCCGGCATCCCCGACGGCGTCGTCAACATCGTCGCCGCCGGGCGCGAGGCCGGCGAGCACCTCGTCTCCCACCCCGGCGTGGACAAGGTCGCCTTCACCGGCTCCACCGCGGCCGGCCGGCGCATCGCCGCGATCTGCGGCGAGCAGCTCAAGCGGTGCACCCTGGAGCTCGGCGGCAAGTCCGCCGCGATCATCCTGGACGACTGCGACCTGCCCTCGGCCATGGGCTTCCTGTCCATCGCCACGCTGATGAACAACGGCCAGGCGTGCGTGGCCCAGACCCGCGTCCTGGCCTCGCGGGCCCGCTACGACGAGGTGGTGGAGGCGGTCGCCGGGATGGTCCGCGCCATGCCGGTCGGCGACCCCGCCGACCCCGCCACCGGCATCGGCCCGCTGGTCGCCGAACGCCAGCGGGAGCGGGTCGAGAACTACATCAGGATCGGCATCGACGAGGGCGCCAAGCCCGTCCTCGGCGGCCTGGAGCGGCCCCGCGACCGCGGCTGGTACGTCGCCCCCACGGTCTTCGCCGGGGCCACCAACGAGATGCGCGTCGCCCGCGAGGAGATCTTCGGACCGGTCCTGACCGTGATCCCGTACGAGAACGAGGACGACGCCGTCCGGATCGCCAACGACAGCGACTACGGCCTGCACGGCACGGTGTGGACCGCCGACGCCGAGCACGGCATGGAGATCGCCCGCCGGGTGCGCACCGGCTCCTACGGCGTCAACCTCCTGATGATCGAGAACAGCTCGCCGTTCGGCGGGTACAAGGGCAGCGGCCTCGGCCGGGAGCTGGGACCGGAGGGCCTCGCGGCCTACCTTGAGTACAAGTCCATCGCCCGCCTGGGCTGAACCGGCGCCGGTTGGAACGACCCGGCCGCGCCGTACGGCTCTGCGGAGGACCGTACGGCGCGGCCGGAGGCACGGATGGGCGGCCCAGCGCGCCCCCGCGTCGCTGGACCGCCGCCGCTGCGGTGGAGCCTGTCACACGTGTCCCGGCATGCGGGTTCACGTACCCCTTGGACGTCTCCCGGCGGGTTCAACCCATCCGTTCTAGGTAGACGTCATTCATCCGGGATTGGTTCGGGGAATCCGGCAAAGTTTTTTACGGACCCGCCGGAACGCTCCCGCGGACCCGCATCCGGTGCGGCGGCGCCTTGCCGGCATCGCGATCTCCCTCGCGCCCCGTGGGCGGTCCCATGGGGCCGTCCGGCGTTGCCCGACGCCTCCGCCATAGCGTTCACCTTCAACTCGTTGCAACGAACGATGGCCCCATAGTTGCGTTAAGCAGGAGACGACTGCAACGATTAATGCGTTTCTAGCTGTATGAACACTGTTTTAATGCAAAGATCTTGTTGCGTAAACATGGAAAGCAACGTAGCGTTTCCGTTGTTCGAAACAGTGAGCAGCAAGCACGAGGGAGAGCACGATGCACACGTCCGACACCGCCGCCCCGATCCCCACCGGCCAGGACGGGTCCACCCCGGCCGGGCAGGACCGCCCGGAACTGCGCGAGATCATTCAGGAGATGGTCGACTCCGGTTTCGTCGGGGTGTCTCTGCGAGTGCACGACGAGCGGGGCGAGTGGGCCGCCGTCGCCGGGGCACGTGAGCTGGGCGGCGCCGAAGCGCCGCCGGCCGACGGGCACGTCCGCATCGGCAGCAACACCAAGACCTTCGTCGCGACCGTGGTGCTGCAGCTGGTGGCCGAGGGCGGGCTCGGACTGGACGACGCGGTGGACGACCACCTGCCCGGGTTCGGCCTGGACCGCCGGATCACGGTGCGGATGCTGCTGCAGCACACCAGCGGGGTGTTCAACTTCACCGGCGAGTACTACGACGACGGCACGTTCGCACCGGGCATCCCCGCCACCCCCGCCGGCAAGGAGTGGGTGGAGGGCCGGTTCAAGACCTACCGGCCCGAGGAGCTGGTGAAGCTGGCGCTGTCGAAGCCGTCGCGGTTCGAGCCGGGCACCGGCTGGAGCTATTCCAACACCAACTACGTGCTGGCCCGGCTGCTGATCGAGAAGGTCACGGGCCGCTCGCTCGCCGAGGAGATGCGGAGGCTGATCCTGGAGCCGCTCGGCCTGTCGGGCACCCTGCAGCCGACCACCGAGACGGACGTCCCCGCCCCGCACGCCCACGCCTACTACCGCTACGAGGAGGACGGCGGGACCGAGACGGTCGACGTCACCCGCCACAACCCCTCGTGGATCTCCAGCGGCGGCGACATGATCTCCACTCCCCGGGACCTGCACACGTTCATCTCCGCGCTGGTGGGCGGCAGGCTCCTGCCGGCCGAGCTGCTGACCGAGATGATCACGCCGGAGTCCAGGGCCGGCTACGGCCTGGGGGTCTTCGTGCAGGAGGCGCCGGGCGGCGGCACCGTCATCACCCACAACGGCGGCATGGCGGGCCACGCGGCGCTGATGTACAGCACGCCCGACGGAGGCACCACCCTGACCGCCGCGCTGAACTACGTCGACGACGCCGCCATGTCCACGGGGGCGGCCTTCCAGCAGGCGCTCCAGCGGCTCGTCGCCGAGGTGTTCGGCGGAGGGCGGGCCGACGCGGCCCGGTAGCGGGGACCGGGGAGGGGCCGGGCCGCCACGGCCCGGCGGACGAGGCGGTCAGGCGGACCCGCCTCGCGGGTCTCCGGCGGGTCCCGGGCGGACCCTCACCGGCGCCGTTCGACCACCTCGAGGGTCTGACGGGCGATCTCCAGCTCCTCGTCCGTGGGGATCACCGCCACCCGCACCGGGGAGCCGTCGGCCGAGACGACCCGTTCCCCGCGCGTGTTGCGATCCGGATCGAGCACGATGCCCAGCCGCTCCAGCCCGGACAGGGTCCGTTCCCGGACCGGCGCGGAGTTCTCCCCCACGCCGCCGGTGAACGCGATCACGTCCACCGTGCCGAGCACCGCGTAGTAGGCGCCCACGTACTTGCGCAGCCGGTGGCAGTAGACCGACATGGCCAGCTCGGCGACCGGGTCTCCGGCGGTCAGCCGCTCCTGCACCGCGCGCATGTCGTTGTCGCCGCACAGTCCGAGCAGGCCGGAGCGCCGGTTGAGCAGCGTGTCGATCTCCTCCGGGGTCATCCCCGCGGACCGGGTGAGGTAGAGGAGCGCCCCCGGGTCGATGTCGCCGCTCCGGGTGCCCATGACCAGGCCCTCCAGCGGGGTCATGCCCATCGAGGTGTCCACGCAGCGCCCGCCGGACACCGCCGAGGCGCTGGCCCCGTTGCCCAGGTGCAGCACGATCACACCGGCCGACGGCGTCCCCGCCAGGCGGGCCGCCTCGCGGGAGACGTAGGCGTGCGAGGTGCCGTGGAAGCCGTAGCGGCGGATCCTCCACCGCTCTGCCAGCTCCCGGTCGATCGCGTAGGCCGTGGCGGCCGGGGGGATCGTGGCGTGGAAGGCGGTGTCGAAGACCGCGACCTGCGGAAGGTCCGGCCGGAGCCGCCGCACGGCCTCGATGCCGGCCAGACCGGCCGGGTTGTGCAGCGGGGCGAGCGGGATCAGCTCCTCGATCTTCCTGATCACCTCGTCGGTGATCAGGGTGGGTTCGGTGAAGGTGACGCCGCCGTGCACCACCCGGTGCCCGACCGCGGTCAGCTCCGGCGAGTCGATCCCCAGGCCCCGCTCGGCCAGCTCGGCGCCGACCAGCTTCAGCGCCGCCTCGTGGTCGGGCACCGGGGAGCCGGGCTCGCCGATCCGCTCCACCGTGCCGGACGCCAGCCGCTCGTCGCCCTCCAGCAGCCGGTACTTCACCGAGGAGGATCCGCTGTTGACCACCAGTACGCGTCCCACCGCTCCCTCTTCTCCCTCTCCGCTCCGCCCGACGTCCCCGCCTGTCCCCGCCTGTCCCCATCGGCCCACGGCCCGCCACGCGCCTACCCGGCGCCCTCCTGCGCCTGGATGGCCGTGATGGCGACCGTGCTGACGATGTCGGCGACCAGCGCGCCCCGCGACAGGTCGTTCACCGGCTTGCGCAGTCCCTGCAGGACCGGCCCGATCGCCACGGCCCCGGCGGAGCGCTGCACCGCCTTGTAGGTGTTGTTGCCGGTGTTGAGGTCGGGGAAGATCAGTACGGTGGCCCGCCCGGCGACCTCGGAGCCGGGAAGCTTGGCCGCGGCGACCCGGGGGTCCACGGCCGCGTCGTACTGGATGGGCCCCTCCACCAGCAGGTCCGGCGCCCGCCGGGCCACCAGGGCGGTGGCCTCGCGGACCTTGTCCACGTCGGCGCCCCGGCCGGAGGCTCCGGTGGAGTACGACAGCATCGCCACCCGCGGCTCGACGCCGAACCGCTCCGCCGTACGGGCCGAGGAGACGGCGATGTCGGCGAGCTGCCCGGCGTCCGGGTCGGGGTTGATCGCGCAGTCGCCGTAGACGAGCACCCGGTCGGCCAGGCACATGAAGAACACCGACGAGACGATCGAGGTGCCGGGGACCGTCCTGATGATCTGGAAGGCGGGCAGGATCGTGGCCGCGGTGGTGTGCGCGGCGCCGGAGACCATGCCGTCCACCATGCCGCGGTGCAGCATCATCGTGCCGAAGAAGTTGACGTCGCCGACGACGTCGCGGGCCCGCTCCGGCGTCATCCCCTTGTGCGCCCGCAGCGCCGCGTACTCCTCGGCGAACGGCTCGCGCAGCGGGGACGTCAGCGGATCGACGACGGTCACGCCGGACAGGTCGAGGCCGAGGGCGCCGATGCGCCTTCTGACCGCCTCCTCCCGCCCCAGCAGGGTGAGGTCCACGATGCCGCGGCGCAGCAGGACGTCGGCGGCCCGCAGGACGCGGTCCTCCTCCCCCTCCGGGAGCACGATGTGCCGCCGGTCGGCGCGGGCCCGCTCCAGCAGGGTGTGCTCGAACATCATCGGCGTGATCCGCTCGGAGCGGGCCAGCTCGATCCGGTCGGCCAGGTCGGCGGTGTCCACGTGGGCCTCGAAGTGGCCGAGCGCCGTGTCGATCTTGCGGGGGTTGTCGGCGGTGAGCCGGCCCTCCAGCCCGGCCAGCACGGTCGCGACCGTGAAGCTGTCCGCGGCGGCCGACAGCACCGGCAGCCCCGGCGCGAGGCGGGCGGTGAGGTCCCTGACCGCCTCGGTCGGCCTCTCCCCCAGGGTCAGCACCACGCCGGACGGCCTGGCCGTGCCCGCCGCCTCCGCCGCGGCCGAGGCGAGCAGCAGGTCGGCGCGGTCACCCGGGGTGATCGTCAGCGCCCCGTCGGCCAGGTGTTCCAGGAACAGCGGCAGCATGGCGCCGCCGAAGACGAACCCGAACACGTCGCGGCGCAGCCCGTCGTCGTCGCCCTGGACGTGCTCGGCGTCCACGGCCAGCATCACCTGGCCGACGGTCGGCGCCGACAGCGACGGGTTCTCGGGGATGGCGTAGCAGGGCACGGGCAGGCCGGGCCGTACGGTCACCCCCTCGGGCACCCGGTTGGCGACCACCGCGAGCACCGTGCCGCCCAGGTCGGAGAAGACCTGGTGGGCGGTGCGCATCTCCATCTCGGCCTCGTCGGAGCGGTCGCCGTGCGCGCCCACCACCACGATCACCGGCGCGCCGAACTCCGCGGCCAGGCGCGCGTTGAACGCCGTCGCGGGCGGCAGGGCCTCGGTGTCGAACGAGGCGCCCAGCACCAGCAGCGCGTCGCACTCCGTCTCCAGCGTGTGGAAGTGGCCGACCAGCCGGCTGACGAGTTCCTCGGCGCCGTGCCGGGTGTAGACCTCGGCGGCGGCCGCGGCCGTCATCCCGACCGCCGAGACCGCGGGGCTGTAGCGGGCGGTGAGCAGTTCGAGGGTCCGGTCCTCGCCGTCCCGGGAGATCGGCCGGAAGACCCCGGCCCGGCCCACCCGGCGGGTGAGCAGCTCCATCAGGCCGAGCTCGACGATCTGCCTGCCGTCACCGCGGCCCAGACCGGTCACGTAGATGCTCCGCATGGACGCCCGCTCCTCCCTCCGGCGCGATGCCGCGCAGGACCCGTGAGACCCGTAGGACCCGTCGGACCCGTGGGCGGCGGTCCTCGTGGCCCGCGGTCCTCAGGACCCGCGGCCCGTAGAACCCGTAAGACTCGTAAGAGGAGTAAACACCCTCGGTGATCAGGTGTTGGCGCTGACCCACGCGCCGATCCGGCGGATCAGCTCCGGCGTGGCCGCCGTCTCGGCGTGGCCGAACCCGGGTTCGATCCACAGTTCCCTGGGGTCGCGGGCGGCGCCGTACAGCTGGAGGGCGTGCTCGACCGGGAAGAAGGAGTCGGCGTCGCCGTGCACGACCAGCAGCGGCGTCGGCGTGATCGTCGCGGCGGCCTCGTAGGGCGCCAGCGGCACCGGGTCCCAGCCTTCCTTGCGGATCCGGGTGCCCCGGCCCACCCGCGCGGCCCACCGGCCCAGCCGCCGCTCGATCGCCCAGTGCACCTGCCGCATCGGCTTGGTGCCGCGGTAGTACCACCGGGCCGGGGAGCTGACCGAGATCACGGCGTCGGCCCGTCCCCGCCCGTCGGTGAGCGCGGTGTTCACGAGGTCCGGGCCCGGCCCGTCCCGGCCCGCGACCACCGCGCCGCCGTCCGGGTCCATCGGCCCGTCCATGACCGGGCTCAGTACCGCGCCGGCGCTCAGACCGCCTCCGGCGCCGCTCAGCAGCCCGTCCCCGGCCGGGCCCACCATCGCCCCGCCGGTCCCGCCGGAGCGCGCCGCGCCGCGCAGCCCCGCGTGCCGCACGACCACGGCGGCGCCCATGGAGAACCCGACGGTGGCCACGCGGGTGTACCCGATCATCCTGGCGTGCCGTACGGCGGCCTCCAGGTCGAGGACCTCCAGGTCGCCGACCGTCGACAGGCCCCCGGAACGGCCGTGCCCGCGGAAGTCGAAGGACACGACGCCGCCGAACTCGCTGAGCACGTGGGTGATCCGCCGGGTGGTGAGCTCCCTGAGCGAGCCGGTGAACCCGTGCGCCACGACGATGCCCAGGTCCGCCGGGCCGCGCGAGGGCGTGTGCGCGGCGTCGATCCGGACGTCGTCCTCTGTCATGAACATCGCGGCGAAAGATGGCGCGAAAGACATGTTCCGAGCTTAGAACGTGAGGTCAGGGCTCCTTCCCGCGACCGGGATCCCACGGGCCGCGGGACGCGGGAGGCCACGCGGCGCAGGGGATTCCCGCAGCCGGGGTGAGGCGCGGATGCCTCCGGTGTCCTCTGGCCCCTCCGATCGGCCCCTCCGGTGCCGGCCGGGGGCGGGCGCCGCGATCCCGGGGCCGGGTCAGCCCCGGGGGATGACGAGCTCCGTCGACCGGCCGTACGCCGACACGGTGACCCGCGGCCAGCGGCTCCCGGCCGGCCGCGTGAGCGCCCACGGCGGCACCGCGGCGACGGTGACGCCGTACTCCTCGATGAGCGCCCGGCACTCGCCCGGCGTGGCGCCCGGGGCCGCGACGACGTGCGCCCCGCCCATCAGCGCCAGGTCGAACAGGACGGTCTGGGCCCGCGGCTCGGTGGTGGCGACGAGCACGCGGTCGCGCTCCCTGAGCATCGCCTCCGGGGCCAGCCGCAGCAGCTCGGCCACCACCCCGGCGTGGCTGATCACCCGCCTGCCGTCGAAGGTCAGCGCGGGCGCCTCGGCCCCGCCGCGCGACCGGACGGCCGCGCCGCGCCGGGGAGGGAGACCAGGCCCGCGACGCGGCGGCGCGCTCGGCCCCCGCTGCGGCGGCACACTCGGCCCGCGCCTCGGCTGGACGCCGGGATCGCGCTGCGGCGGGACCACGGGCCCGCGGCGCGACGGGACGCCCGGACCGTCCGGCCGGGGGGACGTCACCTCCTCCAGGGTCTCCAGGGTTTCCAGGGCCTCCAGCGTGAGGATCTGCCGGACGCGTGACTCGCCGGCGACCCTCATCGACCGCTCGGCCTGCGCCCGGTCGGTGATCATCATCCGCGCGTGACTCGCCGACAGGCACTCGTAGAAGACGTCGCGGTCCAGATCGGCCGCGAGCGGGACCACCAGCGCCCCGGCCGCCGCGGCGGCGTGCACGGCGATGGGGAAACCGGGCCCCGGGGGGAGGCGGACGACCACCCGGTCCCCGGGACCGACACCGCGGTCGCGCAGCTCCGCCGTCGCCTGGCCGACACGTCCGGCGAGCGCGGCGTAGGAGAGGACGTCGCCGGTGGCGGCGTCGGTGACCGCGGGCCGCTCCCCGCGATGCCCGGCGGCGGTCAGCACCACATCGGTCCAGGTCGGCATGAGATCACGATAGAAATTCGGGTCCCGGCGCGCATGGTCAGGAATATGCAGACGGCTGACCATTTCCGCGGGGCCCCCTGTCCCCCGGTGTCTTCCGGTGTCTTCCGGCGTCTCCCCGGCGTCTCTCCGGCCGCGTCGCCGTCGTCCTCCCGAAAGGCCCTTCCCCGCGTCCTTCCCTGCGTCCTTCCCGGGGGTTCGTGGCGCGGCCGCCCGTGAGTCCCGGCCGGTCGGAGCGGTCTTCCGGCCACCGGACCGGGCCCCTACTCCCGAGAAGCATCGCGGTGAGCGTGAGAGCGATTGGCGGCATCGCCTAAAATGGGAAGGCCGCACGTTCGGCGGCCAGCCTCCACGATCACAGAGTGAGACTCCACCATGCCTTTGAACAGCCGCGACGACCTGCGGAACATCGCGATCATCGCGCACGTCGACCACGGCAAGACCACTCTCGTGGATGCCATGCTCTGGCAGTCCGGAGCCTTCCGGGCCAACCAGGACGTCGACGACCGTGTAATGGACTCCAACGACCTCGAGCGCGAGAAGGGCATCACCATTCTCGCGAAGAACACCGCCGTACGGCACAGCGGCATGACCCTCAACATCATCGACACCCCCGGCCACGCCGACTTCGGCGGCGAGGTCGAGCGCGGCCTGTCGATGGTGGACGGCGTCGTGCTGCTGGTCGACGCCTCCGAGGGCCCGCTGCCGCAGACGAGGTTCGTGCTGCGCAAGGCGTTCGCCGCGAAGATGCCGGTCATCCTGTGCATCAACAAGGTCGACCGCCCCGACGCCCGCATCAAGGAGGTCGTGGACGAGGTCTACGAGCTCTTCATGGACCTCGACGCCACCGAGGAGCAGATCGACTTCCCGATCGTCTACGCCTCGGCCAAGGCCGGCCGCGCCTCGCTGAACCGTCCCGAGGACGGCGGGATGCCCGACTCCGACGACCTGGAGCCCTTGTTCGAGGTCATCAAGGAGACGATCCCCGCCCCGACCTACGACCCCGACGCCCCGCTGCAGGCGCACGTCACCAACCTCGACGCCTCGTCCTACCTCGGCCGGATCGCGCTGTGCCGGGTGCACCAGGGCGTCATCAAGAAGGGCCAGCAGGTCGCCTGGTGCCGTACCGACGGCAGCATCCAGCGGGTGAAGATCACTGAGCTGCTGATGACCGAGGCGCTGGAGCGCAGGGCCGCCGACGAGGCCGGCCCCGGCGACATCATCGCGATCGCCGGCATCCCGGACATCATGATCGGCGAGACCCTGGCCGACCCCGACGACCCGCGGCCGCTGCCGTTGATCACCGTGGACGAGCCCGCGATCTCGATGGTCATCGGCACCAACACCTCGCCGCTGGTCGGCAAGGTCAAGGGTTCCAAGGTCACCGCCCGCATGGTCAAGGACCGTTTGGACAAGGAGCTGGTCGGCAACGTGTCGCTGCGCGTCCTGCCGACCGAGCGCCCGGACGCCTGGGAGGTGCAGGGCCGAGGCGAGCTGGCGCTGGCCATCCTCGTCGAGCAGATGCGCCGCGAGGGCTACGAGCTGACCGTCGGCAAGCCGCAGGTGGTCACCAGGGTCGTCGACGGCAAGGTGCACGAGCCGGTCGAGCGCCTGACCGTCGACTGCCCTGAGGAGTACCTCGGGGCCGTCACCCAGCTCCTGGCCGTCCGCAAGGGCCGCATGGAGCACATGACCAACCACGGCACCGGCTGGATCCGGATGGAGTTCGTGGTCCCGGCCCGCGGCCTGATCGGCTTCCGGACCGAGTTCCTGACCGAGACCCGGGGCACCGGCCTGGTGCACCACGTCTTCGAGGCGTACGAGCCGTGGTTCGGCGAGCTGCGCACCCGCAACAACGGCTCGCTGGTCGCCGACCGCTCCGGCCCGGTGACCGCGTTCGCCATGCTGAACCTCCAGGAGCGCGGCGTGCTGTTCGTGTCGCCGACCACCGAGGTCTACGAAGGCATGATCATCGGTGAGAACTCGCGCTCCGACGACATGGACGTGAACATCACCAAGGAGAAGAAGCTCACCAACATGCGCTCCTCCACCGCGGACGAGACCGAGAAGGTCATCCCGCCGCGGCAGCTCTCCCTGGAGCAGGCGCTGGAGTTCATCCGCGAGGACGAGTGCGTGGAGATCACCCCCGAGGCGGTGCGCATCCGCAAGGTCGTCCTTGACGCCGCCACCCGGGGCCGTTCCGCCGCCCGCGCCAAGCGCGGCAGCTGAGCCCTCCCGCCCCCGGCCCACACCGGGTACGGTGACCGGTTCCGCCGCCCCGCCCCCTCGGGCGGGGCGGCGTGCCGTCCTCTCCCGAACCCCTTCGGATCCCTCCGAACCCCTCCGGATCCCTCCGGATCTCCAGGACCCGGGACGGACCCGCCCGGACCGGCATGGGCCCCGCCGCCCGCCCGGCGAGCGGGGCGCGGTCCTTTCCCCTCCCTTTCCCCAGCGCGTGATTGTCACCTGATCTTCGAGGTAGGAGACTCGCAGGGCGCTTCCCGCGCCGCGGGGAGTGGACGAATTCGGGGGAGATCATGCTTCGTGGAATCCATCTGACGCTGGCCCTCGCGCTCGGGGCGGGCGCGGCGACCGTGGGAGCCGCCGCTCCCGCGCCCCGCCCGCCGGGCGACGGGCCGTCGGCGCGCCCGTCCGGACCGGCCGGCGAGCCCTCGGCGGGCCCGTTCGGCGGGCAGGTCGGCGCGACCATCAAGGACGCCGACGGCCGGACGGTCGGCATGCTGCGCATCGCGGGGACCGACTCCGACAAGCCCAGGGTCGTGGTAGTCGTCAGGGACCTGACGCCTGGACAGCACGCCTTCCACATCCACGCCAAGGGCGTCTGCGACCCCAAGGCGGTCGATCCGGCGACGGGCAGCCCCTTCGCCAGCGCGGGACCGCACTTCGACCTGGACTCGGAGGCACACCCGTACCACTCCGGCGACCTGCCGGACCTCATGGTCGGCCAGGACGGCACCGGCCGGGCCGCCCTGGTGACGGACCGCTTCCGGGTGCAGCAGCTCTTCGACGCCGACGGCAGCTCCGTCGTCATCCACGCCCTGTCCGACAACCACGCCAACATCCCCGACCGCTACCGCAGCGGGAAGGATCCGGCCGGGCCGGACGCCGAGACGCTCAAGGCCGGCGACTCCGGCAGGCGCGTGGCCTGCGGCGTGATCGAGCGCTAGCGGGCCGAGCGCCGGTAGGTCGAACGCCGGTGAAGCGCCCGTCCGCACCGGTGGCGCGGGCGGGCGGTTGCGGGCGGCTGCGAGCGGCGGACGGTCATCTGTCGCGTTCCCGCTCGCTGTAGTCCATGCCGGGGCGGAGCGGCCTGCCGTACAGCTCCGAGATCGTGACGAACGCGAAGCCCCGCCGGGTGAGCTCCTTCAGGATCCGGGGGGCGGCCTCCACCGTGGTGCGGTGGATGTCGTGCATGAGCACGATGGACCCGGGCTTGATCGCGGTCGCGCGGCGCGCGACGACCGGGGTGACGCGGTCGCGCCAGTCCAGGGTGTCCACGCTCCACAGGACCTGGGCCAGCCCCATGTGCCGGGCCACGGCCGCGACCTTCTTGTCGGTGGCCCCGTACGGCGGGCGCATGAGGGTCGCCCGGACGCCGGTCCGGCGCTCGATGACCTTCTGGGTGCGGGTCAGCTCCGCCCGGACCGCACCCTCGGACATGGCGGTGAGCTGCGGGTGGCTCCAAGTGTGGTTGCCCAGCTCGTGCCCGTCGCGCACCATGCGGCGCAGCGCGCCGTCGGCGTTGGCCAGGACCATCTTCCCGACGAGGAAGAAGGTGGCCCTGGCGTGGTATCTGGCGAGGATGTCGAGCAGCTTCGCGGTGTGGTGCCCGGGGCCGTCGTCGTAGGTCAGCGCCACGCACTTGACCCGTCCGCAGTCGATCTTCTGTTTCGGGGGCGGGAGGGGGTAGCCGCGCCTGGGCCAGCCCGGCTGGATCCCGGCGAGCTTCAGGGCGAGCTCGGCGGGGTCCACCGGCCGCCGGCTGGGGGCCGCGGACGGGGCGGGGGCCGGTTCGCGGGTCTGCACTCGGTGGGCCGGGGCGGCGCACGCCCCGGCCGACAGGAGAAGCGCCACCGGGACGATCCGCAGCCGCATGCCCGCCCTCCGATAATCGCGGCGGGGCGAGAGGTGCTCCTGGACCGCGTCTCCCCGCACGATCTCGGCCAGTTCCTCCCACCAGGATGGGACATCGACTGGCAATTCAATGTATCGACGCGCCATTGGGGACACGCGTCCGTGGTCGGTGTACCCGGACCGCGTCGGCGCCCCACCTGTCCTCCAGGCCACGGACGCCTACTGGCCGGGCGTTTCCGGCGGGGGGACGGCCTGCGGGCCCCTGCCCTCCGGACGCCTCCCGGGGCCCCGTCACGGACGCCCACTGGCCGGGTGTTCCCCGGGGCCCCGTCACGGACGCCTACTGGTCGGGTGTTCCCCGGGGCTCGGTCACGACCATCACGAAACGCAGCGGGGCGTCGCCGAGGTTGGCGTACCGGTGCGGCCGGTCGGCGCTGAACAGGACGGCCCCGTCCGCCGGGACGAGGTGGCTCCTGCCGTGGACCGACAGGGTCAGCTCCCCCTCCAGCACGCTCAGCATCTCGCGGGTGCCCGGCGGGTGGGCGTCGCCGTCGTGGTGCTCGCCCGGGGCCAGGCGCCAGTCCCACAGCTCCAGGATCGCGGGGGCGTCGCTGCCGACCATCAGCCGGGCGGAGCTCCCCTCGCCGTGCGGGAAGGTGACGACGTCGGCGGGGGAGACCACCCGGACGACCGGCGTGTCCGCGACCTCGACCATCCGGGCGACCGTCACGCCGAGCGCGTCGGCGATGCGGGTCAGGGTGTTGATGCTGGGGTTGGTCCGCCCCTGCTCGACCTGGACGAGCATGCCCCGGCTGACGCCGGAGCGCGCGGCGAGCTCGTCGAGCGTCATGTGCCGGTGCGCGCGCTGGGCACGGACGTTGTTCGCGATGGCGCCGGTGATGGTCTCAGGATCCACCGGTTCATTGTAGTGAACCAAAATTACATCGTGGTGCACCTTATGTGCTGTACTTATAGTGCAACCCATTGCACCAGGAGGAGACATGACGGCGGTGGTGCTGGCGACGGCCTGCGCGGTGGTGTACGGCACCGCGGACTTCTTCGGCGGCCTGGCGACCCGGCGGTCGAAGGTCGTCATGGCGGTGGTCGTCCTGTCGCAGTTCGCGGGCCTCGTGACGGTCGGCGTCCTGCTGCCGTTCCTGCCGGGCCACCCGTCGGCGGAGGCGCTGGGCTGGGGCATGGCGGCGGGCCTGTCGGGCACCGTCGGACTGGTGCTGTTCTACCGCGCGCTCGCCACCGGCACGATGTCCGTGGTGGCGCCGATCACCGCGGTCACCTCGGCGGCGCTACCGGTGATCTTCGGGGTGGCCACCGGGGACCGCCCGGAGCCGGTGGCGCTGGGCGGCGTGACGCTGGCGCTGGTCGCGGTGGTGCTGGTGAGCCGCGAGTCCCCCGCGGCCGGGTCCGGCCCGCGGCGCACCCCGGTCCTGGCCGCGCTCGTCGCCGGGGCGGGCTTCGGCGGCTTCTTCGTGCTGCTGGCGCAGACCCCGGACGACGGCGGCCTGTGGCCGCTGGCCGGGGCCAGGACGGTGTCGATCACCATCATCGCCCTGCTGGCCGCGGTCAGCGGCCGGACGCTGCGCCCGGGGCCCGGGGTGTCGCGCATCGTGATCGCGGCGGGGATGCTCGACATGGCGGCCAACGTGCTGTTCATGCTCGCCCAGCAACGCGGGATGCTCAGCCTCGTCGCCGTCCTGGTCTCGCTCTATCCGGTGAGCACCCTGCTGCTCGCCCGGCAGATGCTGGGCGAGCGGCTGAACGCGGTGCAGGCCGCCGGGGTCGGCGCCACCCTGGTCGCGGTCACGCTGATCGCCGCGGCGCCGTCCCCCTGAGGATCAGGCGGCGCCGCATCCGGAGAGAGCCTGAGGATCAGGCGCCGCGCCCGGAGCGGGTCAGGCGGCGCGGCGCTGCTCCGGCAGCCGGACCGCGCCCTCCTCGCGGGCGTAGTCGGCCAGCAGGGTCCGCAGCTGACGGCGGCCGCGGTGCAGGCGGGACATGACCGTGCCGATGGGGGTGCCCATCCGGTCGGCGATCTCCCTGTAGGCGAACCCCTCGACGTCGGCGAGGTAGACCGCCACGCGGAACTCCTCGGGCAGGGTGCGCAGGGCGTTCATCACCGCGGTGTCGGGCAGCTGCTCCAGCGCCTCGGTCTCGGCGGACTTGAGCCCGGAGGACGTGTGGGACTCGGCGGCGGCGAGCTGCCAGTCCTCGATCTCCTCGGTGGCCGAGAGCTTGGGCGAGCGCTGCCTCTTGCGGTACTCGTTGATGAAGTTGTTGGTGAGGATGCGGTGCAGCCACGCCTTGAGGTTGGTGCCCTCGCGGAACTGGTGGTAGGAGCTGAACGCCTTGGCCACGGTCTCCTGGACCAGGTCCTCGGCGTCCGCCGAGTTGCGGGTGAGACGCATCGCGGACGCGTAGAGCTGGTTGGTCACCGGCACGACATCTCGCTCGAACCAGTCGTTGCGCTGCTCTTCGGTCATCGTGATCACGTAATCCCCCTCGGGCCTTCCCCCAGTAACATCCGGCACATCGCGCGATGCCCCTTCCCCTGACAGGCCATCGCATGCTCGCAGGCACGCCGTAAAGGTGCCGTTAAGAGTCCCAGCTGGTCAGGGGGTCGGCTTCTGGCTGCATCGGTGGCGGACGGACACACGCCCCACAGCCGGACAAGTATCGTTATCGTAACATCTTTCCCTCCGAATAGTCGTAAAGTGTGTCCACACTCACATCACCGCAGCTCACGCTACCTTTGCCTCTATGCAATCCCCGATGGACCAGGTGGATCGGCACGATCCCCGTACCCGCTCCTGGGTGGCCGAGGCCATCCGCCGCGTCGAGGCCGACGCGCACCGGAGCTGTGACACCCACCTCCACGTCTTCCCCCTCCCCGCCCACTGGGGGGTGAGCCTCTATCTGAAGGACGAGTCGGTCCACCCGACCGGTTCACTCAAGCACCGGCTCGCCCGTTCCTTGTTCCTGTACGGCCTGGCCGGCGGATGGATCGGCCCGTCCACCACGGTCGTGGAGGCGTCCAGCGGCTCCACGGCGGTGAGCGAGGCGTACTTCGCCCGGCTCGTCGGCCTGCCGTTCATCGCGGTGATGCCCGCCTCGACCTCGCCGGAGAAGATCGCCCTGATCGAGTTCTACGGCGGCAAGTGCCACCTCGTGGACGACCCCAAGACGATCTACGCCGAGTCGCGCAGGCTGGCCTCCGAGACCGGCGGCCACTTCATGGACCAGTTCACCTACGCCGAGCGGGCCACCGACTGGCGCGGCAACAACAACATCGCCGAGAGCATCTTCCAGCAGATGGAGATGGAGCCCCACCCCGAGCCGGCCTGGATCGTGGTCGGCGCGGGCACCGGCGGCACGTCCTCGACGATCGGCCGCTACATCCGCTACCGCCGCCACCTCACCCGCCTGGCCGTGGTCGACCCCGAGGGGTCGGCCTTCTACCCCGCCTGGGAGAGCGGCGACACCGCGGTCACCGCCCCGGGCTCGCGCATCGAGGGCATCGGCCGCCCCCGGGTGGAGCCCTCCTTCATGCCCGAGGTCATCGACCGCATGATCCGCGTGCCCGACGCGCTGTCCGTCGCGGCCATGCGCTGGGTCCGGGAGGTCACCGGCCGCGACGTCGGCGGCTCCACCGGCACCAACGTGGCGGCGGCCGTGCGGATCCTGCGCGAGATGCGCGCGGCGGGCGAGCGGGGCAGCGTCGTCACACTGATCTGCGACGGCGGCGAGCGCTACCGCGGGACGTACGACAGTGACGCCTGGCTGGCCGAGCAGGGCCTGGACATCACCCCCCACCTGCGCGACCTGCGGGCCTTCCTGTCGGAGGTGTGACGCGCCGCCGGCCCACCGGGCGGAGACCCGGCGGGCCGCCCGCGTCCGGGGCCGATGTCGGAGCCGGTCATGGACGCGGGCGGGGGTGGGACGCGGCGGGTGTTCTCCGCCCAGTGGTGTGGAGGTAGCCGGCGGTGGCGGCGAGCATGGCCACCCCCCAAAGCAGGAACACCGGGTAGGTCGCGGCGAATCCCCAGCTCCCATCGAGCACCTCTGTGCCGCCGTGCGGCGCGCACGTGCGGGTGATGCCGAACGCCAGGCATTTCGTCATCATCGCGCCGTACTGGCCGACCAGCATGCCGACGGCCGCCGCCGGAACGACGGCCAGACCACGAGGCACCCGGCGTCCCCGCACGAAGGGGACCCACTCCGGGACGACTTGCCCCCACCGGCCGATCAGCCCCAGCGTGAGCAGACCCCCGATCACCGGCCCGGCGACGAGCAGCGCCCAGAACACCGCCGAGCCGTGCAGAGCCGCCAGGCCGGCGCGGGAGTCTCCTGCCACGCCGAGCGGCACGCCCAACCCCCACAGCAGGTGCGGAATCGAGAAGCCCAGTACCGGCAGACCGGCCGCCGTCCAGGTCACCGCCCTGGCCCAGGACGCGGGACGGACCGTCCCATCGGCCCGACGCCCGTGTGACGGTGAGGCGGTGCGCGTGCCGAAACGGATGACCGCCAGAGCCAGCAGCACCCCCAGTACGGCGAGCAGCGACTGCGAGACGAGCGCCGGGTCGTCCAGCTTGCCGAACGCCAGCCGCATGACCAGGTTCCCGGGAGCCACCAGCACGAGTGCGGCCGAGACCGCCCAGCCCGCGGCCAGCAGCGCCGGCCGTGCATGTGATCTCATGGCCGCCCACGCTAGGGCGTGCCACCTGCCTGGGACCTCCCTCCCATGGGGGAGGAGGCTCCCCCATGGGGTGATGCGCGGCCGGAAGCGCCGTCCCGGCTCACCCCGCGCCGCCTGCGGTGGCCGATCGCCGATGGCGGCGCCCGCGCCCGTCCCCGCTCTCACCGAGCCGACGACCGGTGGACACGGGTTCGGGCCGGCGCGCTCAGGCCGTCTTCGCCGGGTCGACCTCGAAGATCTTCGCCAGGTCGTCGAGCATGGCGTGGGCGCCCTGGATGCCGACGGCGCTCATCCACGTGGTGTCGGAGACGTCGTGCCTGGCGCCCTTCAGCCGGTCCCACAGCGGGTTGGCCTCGAACTTCTTCCTGATCGGCTCGACCGACGGGTCGTCGTAGGCGGCGACGAAGATGTGGTCGGCGTCGAGCTGGGAGATGTTCTCCTGGCTGACGTCCACCGCGATGGCGTCCGCGCTGGTCGGCTGGTCCTTCGGCCGCGGGAAGCCGACGTCCTTCAGCACCAGGCCGGAGTAGGAGTTCTCCACGTAGAGGCGGACGGTGGGCTCGCCGGCGAAGCGGGCGACCGAGACGGTGGGCATCCCGCCCTCCTTCGCCTCGATCGACTCACCGATCTTCGCGGCCCGGTCCTGGTAGGCGGTGATCCGCTGCTCGGCCAGGTCCTCCCTGCCCAGGGTGCGCCCCACGAGCCGGAGGTTCTCCTTCCAGATGGCGCCGGTGGTCTCGCTGAACACCGTCGGTGCGATCTTCGACAGCTTGTCGTAGAGCGCCTCGTGGCGGACCTTCGCCGAGACGATCAGGTCCGGCTTGAGGGCGACGATCTTCTCCAGGCTCGGCTGCTCCAGCGTGCCGACCGACGTGGCGTCCCCGGCGTGCCCGAGGACCGGGGCGAGGTAGCCGGGCAGCTTCTCCTCGATCGACCGGTAGGTGGTGTAGCCGACGACGTCGGTCTCCAGGGTCAGCACCGCGTCCACGAAGCTCTGGTCGAGTGCCACGACCCGCTTGGGCCGCGCCGGGATCTCGGTCTCGCCCATGGCGTGCCTGACCGTCCGGGGGAACGCGGCCGCGCCGGCCGTACCGCTCGCCCGCGGGTCGGACGCCTGCGCGTCCGAGCCCGGACCGGCGGCCGTGCCGGTGGACGAACCCGACCCGCAGGCGGCGAGCCCGAGGGCCAGCACGGCCCCCGCGACGCCGGCGACCAGGGTGCGCAACACTCTCATCAGATTTTCCTTTACCGAAGCCATGCCTAATTTAGTTTAGGCATACCTAACCTGACATACTTGCCTGAAATCCAGCAACCGACCCGAGAGGAGCACGGGTGAGCACAGCGGTGACCGCCGTCCGGCCGCCCGCGCCCGGCAGGCCCCGGACGGGCCGCCCGCGCCCGCCCCTCGTGCTGGCCGGGCTGCTGGGCGCCGTGGCGGTGGCGGCCGTGCTGAGCGTCATGGTCGGCGCCCGGCCGGTGCCGCCCGCCGACGTCTGGCACGCGCTGACCGGCCCCACCGGCACCGAGAACGACATCGTCGTCTCCTCGCTGCGCGTCCCCAGGACCACCCTCGGCCTGCTGGCCGGGGTCGCGCTCGGCGTGGCGGGCGCGCTGATGCAGGGCCACACCCGCAACCCCCTGGCCGACCCCGGGCTGCTCGGCGTCACCCAGGGCGCGGCCTTCGCGATGGTGGCGGCCATCATGGTGTTCGGCGTGACGAGCCTGTACGGCTACATCTGGTTCGGCCTGGCCGGGGCGCTGGTGGCCAGCGTGGGCGTCTTCGCCCTCGGCATGGCCGGCGGCGGCCGGGGCGGCCCCACACCGGTGACGCTGGCCCTGGCCGGCACCGCGGTCAGCGCCTTCCTCTACGCCCTCACCTCGGCCATGGTCCTGATGGACGAGCAGGCCATGGACGTCTTCCGGTTCTGGCAGGCCGGGTCGATCGCCGGCCGGGGCGCCGACGTCGCCTGGCAGGTGCTCCCGTTCGTCGCGGCCGGCCTGGTCCTGGCGCTGGTCAACGCCCCCGGCCTCAACACCCTCGCGCTCGGCGAGGACGTGGCCCGCGCCCTGGGACAGAACGTCACGCTGACCCGCACCGTCGGCGTCGCCGCGATCACGCTGCTCAGCGGCGCCGCCGTCGCGGCCTGCGGAGCGCTCGCCTTCCTCGGGCTGATGGTGCCGCACCTGGCGCGTCCCCTGTCGGGACCCGACCACCGGCTGCTGCTGCCGTACTCGGGGCTGCTCGGCGCCGCGGCGCTGCTGGGCGCCGACGTGGTCGGCCGGGTCGTGGCCCGGCCCGGCGAGCTGGAGGTCGGCGTCGTGCTCGCCCTGCTGGGCGCGCCGTTCTTCGTCGCGCTGGTCAGGCGCAGGAAGCCGCTGAGTCTGTGACCTCCTTCCCCACTCCCCCACCGTCCCCCTCGCCCCGCACGGAAGACGCCCCGCCCGTGACGACCTCCGTGCCCGTACGGCTCGCCCACGAGCGGCCGCTGCGGCTCGGCCCGGCCTCCTGGCTGCTGCGCCTGCGCTCGGCTACCGCGTCCCTGGTCCTGCTGGCCGCCGCGGTGCTGCTGATGGCGCTGAACATGCGCATCGGCGACATCCCGATGAGCGTCGCCGAGGTGTTCCGGGCGGTCGCCGGCGGCGGGCCGGACCACTTCGTCGTGATGGAGCTGCGGCTCCCCCGCGCGCTGACCGGCGTCCTCGTCGGCGCGGCGCTGGCCCTGGCCGGCGCGATCACCCAGGCCATCGCCCGAAACCCGCTGGCCAGCCCCGACGTCCTCGGCGTCACCACGGGCTCCAGCGTCGCCGTGGTCGGGATCATCGTGACCGCGGGCAGCGCGGCGGGCGGCGCGGGCGGAGCCCTGGCGAGCGTGGGCGTCCCCCTGGTCGCCCTGGCCGGCGGACTGGCCGGGGCCCTGGCCGTCTACCTGCTGGCCTGGCGCGGGGGCCTGGACGGCTACCGCCTCGTCCTGGTCGGCGTCGGCGTCTCGGCGGTGTTCACCAACGTCAAGTACTGGCTGCTGACCGTGGGAGACGTCACCGACAGCGGCCGGGCCATGGTGTGGATCAGCGGCTCGCTCAACGGCCGGGGCTGGGAGCACGTGGTCCCGGTCGCGATCGCGCTGGCCGTACTGGTGCCGGCGGCGCTGGCAGGCACCCGGTCGCTCGGCGCGCTGCGCTTCGGCGACGACACCGTGACCGGCCTGGGCGTGCGGACGAACCTCGCCAGGGGCCTGCTGGTCCTGGCCGCGGTGCTGCTCGCGGCGGTGGCCACCGCCGCGGCCGGTCCGATCGCCTTCGTCGCCCTGGCCTCGCCGCAGATCGCGCTGCGCGTGGCCGGGGTCGCCCAGCCGCCGCTGATCGTCTCGGCGCTGTGCGGGGCCGTCCTGGTCACCGCCGCCGACCTGGCCGCCCGTACGGTGGCCTCCCCCGCCGAGCTCCCGGTGGGCGTGGTCACCGCGGTCCTGGGCGCCCCCTACCTGATCTACCTGCTGGTCCGCGCGCGCCGGGGGGCACGCGCGTGAACGGCGGGAACCGTACGGACGACCACGGAGAGCACGGAGAGGAAGCGAACGTGAGGCTGCAGGCGGTCGGCGTGAGGCTCGGCTACGGTGACCGCGTCATCGTCGACGGTCTCGACCTCGGCATCGAGGCCGGGACGGTCACCACGATCATCGGGCCCAACGGGTGCGGCAAGTCCACGCTGCTGCGCGCGCTGGGCCGGCTGCTGAAGCCGTCCGGCGGCGAGGTGCTGCTGGACGGCAAGCGCATCGACCGGATGCCGACCAAGGAGGTCGCGCGGATCCTGGGCGTGCTGCCGCAGGCGCCCACGGCCCCCGAGGGGCTGACCGTGGCCGACCTGGTGGCCCGGGGCCGGCACCCGCACCAGACCTGGTACCGGCAGTGGTCGTCCGGCGACGAGGCGGCGGTCGGCGAGGCGCTGGCCATGACGGGCCTGGACGGCCTGGGCGAGCGCCCGCTGGACGAGCTGTCGGGCGGGCAGCGGCAGCGGGCGTGGATCTCGATGGCCCTGGCCCAGGGCACCGACCTGCTGCTGCTGGACGAGCCGACGACCTTCCTGGACCTCGCCCACCAGATCGATGTGCTGGAGCTGGTCCGCCGGCTGCACGGCGAGCACGGCCGGACCGTGGTGATGGTCCTGCACGACCTCAACCTCGCGGCCCGGTACGCCGACCGGCTGGTCGCCATGCGCTCCGGCCGGGTGGTCGCGGCCGGGACGCCGCACGAGGTCCTCACCGAACCGCTGCTGGCCGAGGTCTTCGACCTGGAGGCCAAGGTCATCGAGGACCCGGTGGCGGGCACCCCCCTGGTCGTCCCGGTCGGCGTCCGCCACCACGGCCTCTGAGGAACCGGGGTCAGGGGATGGTCCGGGCGGAGAACGCGTCCAGGGTTCGAACCTCGGGGCGCGTTCGATCGTCTTGGGGGGAAGGTCAGGATTGACGATGCCTCAGGCGGCACGGGTATTCGTCGTGCCGTTGTCCGGGGCCCCTTTCTCCATGCGGGAGATCTCCTCCAGCCGGTCGGCCTGCCGGGCGGGGAGGGTGAGCGCGAAGCCCTCCAGGTTGCCGTGGAGCTGGTCGAGAGTGCGCGGGCCGATGATCACGGAGGTGACCCCGGGCCGGTCACGCACCCAGGCCAGGGCGACCGCGGTCGGCGTGACGCCCAGTTCGGCGGCGGCCTTGACGACTTCCGCGGCGATGTCCAGAGTGCGGTCGTTCAGCAGACCGTCGGCCACGCTCCTGGCCGCGGGGAGTGACGAACCGAGCAGCCGTCCGATCCGGCTCTCGGCCGCCGGGGCGGCCTCCCGGCCGTACCGCCCGGTGAGCACGCCGCCGCCGAGCGGCGACCACACGGCGGCGCCCAGCCCGTGCCGCGCGCACACGGGCAGGATCTCCGCTTCGATGCCGCGCGCCACCAGCGAGTACTGCGGCTGGAGGCTGACGAACGGGGTCGCTCCGGCACGCTGGGCGGCCCATTGGGCCTCCACGATCTGGGCGGCGGTGAAGTTGGAGAGGCCGAGGTAGCGGACCTTGCCGGAGCGGACGAATCCGTCCAGCGTCGTCACCGTCTCCTCGAACGGTGTGGTGTCGTCCCAGCCGTGGCACTGATAGAGATCGACATGGTCGGTGCCGAGCCGTCGCAGGCTGGCCTCCAGCGCCCTGGTGAGGTGCAACCGGGACAGACCCCGCTGGTTGGGACCCGTTCCGTGCGGCATGAACGCCTTCGTGGCGAGGACGACGTCGTCGCGACGGCCCTTGACGGCCCGGCCGACGATCTCCTCCGACCGGCCGCCGGTGTAGACGTCGGCGGTGTCGATGAAGGTGTGCCCCCTGTCCAGGAAGGCGTGGACGATCCTGGTGGCCTCGGCCTCGTCGCATCCGGTGACGTGGTCCGAGGGGCCGAAGTTCATCGTGCCCAGGCAGACGCGGGAGACCTTGAGTCCCGAGCGACCCATCGTGACGTGCTCCATGAGTGTCCCATCGCTATACTCACCAAACCGGATCAGTCGTTCCGGTTGTGAACATACGGAACGCTTGATCCGGTTGTCAACGGGAGTGACCATGCCCGAGAGCAGACCCCTGCGCGCCGACGCACGGCGCAACCGCGAACGGATTCTGCGGACGGCCGAGATCGTCCTGGCCCGCGATGGCCTGTCCGCCTCCATGCGCGAGATCGCCCGTCAGGCGGACGTGGGGCTGGCCACCATCTACCGGCAGTTCCCCACCAAGGAAGCCCTGTACGAGGCGATCGTCGTGGCCCGCGTGCGCGCGCTCGTCGACGAGGCCCGCGGCCTGGCCGACTCCGAGGAACCCGGCGCGGCGTTCTTCCGCTTCTTCACCCGCGTCGTCGAAGACGCCACACACAAGAAGACCCTGGTGGACGCCCTCACGGATGCGGGCGTCGACGTCAAGGCCGGCATGAGCGGGCTGAGCAGGGAGATGGTGGCCGTGATCGAGACGTTGCTGACCCGCGCCCAGCAGGCCGGGAGGGTCCGTGCCGACGTGCGCATGCCCGAGCTTCTCGCCCTGCTCAGCGCCGCCTGCCTGGCCGCCGAGCGCGGTCGATGGGAGGAGCCCCTGCGCACGCGCACCTTGTCCGTCATGTTCGACGGCCTGCGCGGCCCTTCCCTCGGACCTGCGCCAGGTGCGGCAGGGGGACGGCGTGGGCCCACCCCCTGAGGGGTGCCGCACGGCGCGCCCTCAGGGCAGCCAGTCGCGCCGCGGGTCGTACTCCAGCCACCGGTTGCGGCCCGCCTCCGCCAGGAACGCCTCCACCAGCGGTTCGATCGGCGGGTGCCCGCCGGAGCCCCGCCACAGCAGCGACCAGGCGTACAGCGGGGTCGGGTCCACCAGCGGGATCGTCCGGACGCCGGGGACGTCCGGCAGGGGGCAGTCGGCGGGCAGCAGCGAGAAGCAGCCGGGGTCGGCGGCGATGCGCGCCGCGAAGTGGTCGAGGCCGAGGTTGGGCCCCTGCTCCCGGGCGGTCACGCCGAAGTGGTCGGCGAAGCGGCCGAGGAAGTCGAGCCGGTCCAGCGGCCCCGGCGTCCACAGCACGCCGGTGCGCAGCCGCTCGGGCCGCAGGACCGGCTCGGCCGCCAGGGGATGGTCGGCGCTGACCACCGCGTCGACGGGTTCCAGCCGCACCAGCCGGTGGGTGAGCCCCTCCGGCAGCGGCGGATGGACCCTGCCGAACCCGATGTCGGTCTCCCCGCGCAGCAGCGCCGCCGCCACGGACGGCAGGTCGCGGGCGTGCCCCAGTTCGAGCTCCAGCCCCTCGGCGCGTTCCGCGGCGCGGGAGAGCGTGCGCATCGGCGCGTAGAGGTGGCCCCACACGTCCACCCGCAGCGGCCGGCGTTCCTCGCGCGCGGCGGCCACGGCGAGGTCCCCCGCGGCGAGCGCCTGCCGGGCGGGGGCGAGGAAGCGCAGCCCGGCCGCGGTGAGCCGTACCCCCTGTCCGCCGCGGTCGAGCAGGCGCGCGCCGAGCCGGGCCTCCAGGGCGGCGATCCGCTTGGACAGGGCCTGCTGGGAGATCGAGAGCTCCGCCGCCGCCCGGCCGAAGTGCAGCTCCTCCGCGGCGAGCACGAACGCGCGGACCTGTGCCAGATCGAGATCCACGGCCCACACCCTATGACCTGGTCCGGGAGCCGGTCACCGGTCCCGGTCACCCGGGCGGTCTCCCGCCACGGACCCGGGACGACAACCGGTGGTTGTCGCCTCCACCCGCCGGTTGTTGGCCGGAGCGCCCCGGCCTCCGATTCCATGACGGGCATGAAGAGACTGATCGCCACCGGCGACCCGGAACGCCCGGTACGCCTCGCCGAGGACGTCCAGCCCGTCCCGGCCGCGGACGAGGCCCTGGTCAGGGTGGAGGCGTTCTCCGTCAACCGGGGAGAGACCTTCCTGCTGGAGGACCCGCGCCCGGGGTTCGTCCCGGGCAAGGACGTCGCGGGCCTGGTCGTGCAGGCGGCGGCCGACGGCTCGGGCCCGGCGGCCGGGACCCGCGTGGTGGGGCATCCGCCGTACGGGGGCTGGGCCGAGTACGTCGCGGTCCCCACCCACTCGCTCGCCGGGCTGCCCGGCTCCGTCACCTCCGTCCGGGCCGCGGCCCTGCCTCTCGCCGGGATCACCGCGCTGCGTCTGCTCCGCGCGGCCGGCGTCGTGACGGGCCGGCGGATCCTGCTCACCGGCGCCTCGGGCGGGGTGGGCCACTACGTCACCGAACTGGCCGCCGCGGCCGGAGCCGAGATCACCGCGGTGACCGCCTCGCCCGAACGCGGCCGGCGGCTGATCGAACTGGGCGCCGCGGAGGTCGTGCACGACGTCGCCGACGCGCGCGGGCCCTTCCCGCTGGTCCTGGAGTCCACCGGCGGGACCGCCCTGCCCGCCGCCCTCGCCGCGCTGGCGCCGGGCGGCACGCTGATCTGGTACGGCCAGGCCAGCCGGACCCCGGTGACCCTCGACTTCTTCGATCTCCTCGCCGGGCCGGAGAACGCCGTGATCCGGCACTTCCACTACGCCGGCGCCCCCTACGGCGATGACCTCGCCACGCTGGTCCGGCTGGTGGACGCCGGACGGCTGCGCCCCGAGATCGGCCGGATCGCCGACTGGGCGCAGGCCGCGGACCTCCTGGTCGACCTGCGGGAGAGGCGGGTGCGAGGCAAGGCCGTCCTCACCGTCGGCGGACCCCCCGCCGCCCGCTCCGCCGTAGAAGAGCCGTCCGCCGCCCGCTCCGCCGCGGAGGAGCCGTTCGCCGCCGGTGAACCCGTCCTCACCGAAGGCCCCCTCACCGGCGGTTCCGCCGCCGGAGTCCCCCTCGCTCCGAAGGAGTCGCGATGAGCGCCGCCGTGTTCGCCGAGGCCAACTTCAGCCGCGCCACCGCCGCCGGCCTCGACCCGCACGAGTACCGCCGCGTCACGGCCGGGCTCGCGTCCCTCGACGACTGGCCGGACGCCTTCGTCCGGGCCGGCCGGCGCCACCTCGGCCTGGCCGGGGCGGCGGCGTCCACGGTCTCGGCGGGCGAGCACTTCCGGACGGCCGCCAGGTGGTTCCACTTCGCCGCCCTCGTGCCGCACCCGGACCGCGCGCTGGCCGCCGGGGCGGCCGCGGAGGCCGACGCCGCCATGGGCCGCGCCCTGGAGATCCTGGAGCCCGCCGCCCGGAGGATCCAGGGCCCCGGCTTCACCGGCCGGCTCCGCGGCCCCGCCGACGCCGCCGCGACCGTCGTCATCGTGCCCGGCATGGACTCCGCCAAGGAGGAGTTCCACGCCGTCGCCGAGGCGTTCCTGCACAGGGGCGCGGCGGTGTTCGCCATGGACGGCCCCGGTCAGGGCGCGCTCGCGGCCACCACCGTCGTCCGCCCCGACTACCACCGGGTGGTGGGGGACGTCGTCGACGCCCTCGGCGTCGAGGGGATCGGCCTGGTGGGGCTCAGCCTGGGCGGCTACTACGCCGCCGAGAGCGCCGCCAGAGAGCCCCGGGTCAGGGCCGCCGTCACCGTCAGCGGCCCCTTCCGCCTCGACTGGGACGGGCTGCCCCCGTTCGTGCACGACACGCTGACCCAGCGCGCCGGCGGCGTCGAGGCCGCCCGGGACTTCGCCCGCCACGTGGACCTGACGGACCTCGCCCCGCGCGTCGCCGTACCGCTGCTGGTGGTGGACGGCGGGCGGGACGCCATCCCCGGCGTGGTCAACGGCGAGCCGCTGGCCCGCCTGGCGCCGTACGGCGAGTACATGCTCGTGCCGTACGCCGACCACCTGCTCGGCGAGGCCCACCCCGACTGGCTCCCCGCCGCGGCCGACTGGCTGATGGCGCGACTGGGGGCGTCCGAACGCTGACGGAGTGAGCGGGGATGCCGTGCGCGCCCGCCCCGGCCCGGGGCAGGGCCGGGCGGTGAAGGCTCGGGGGGACGGTGAAGGCCCGGCCGATGGCGGGGACGGGCGGAAGAGGCAGGCGCGGTTACCGGATGGGCTGTTGATCGGCCGGCCACCCGGGCGTATGTTCCTCCCAACATCCGAGTGCTCCTCATGTTCTGGGGGTTCCCCGTGCACTCACGTCTCCGGCGGATGATCGCCGCCGCCTCGGCGTTCGCGATCGTCGCGCTCACCCTCCCCCTCACCTCTCCGACCCCGGCGTCGGCGGACACCCTCGCCCCCGACGACCACTGCCTCGGCCAGTGCGCCGACATCCTGCCACCCGGCGAGAACGGCAACGCCACACTGGTGGAGATCCTCGCCAACCAGTCGCTGGGCACGATGCCCCGGCACAGCTCCGACCAGCTCGGCCGGTACGCGGACCTCGTCTCCGGCTACACCGGGCTGACCGACGAGCAGATCGCCGCGTTCTTCAACGACGCCTCCTTCGGTGTGCCGGACGGGCAGGTGGAGAGCACCGTCAGCCCGCGGTCCGACGTGAAAATCGTCCGCGACCGGGCCACCGGGGTCCCGCACATCACCGGCACGACCCGCGAGGGCACCATGTTCGGCGCCGGATACGCCGGCGCGCAGGACCGATTGTGGGTCATGGACCTGATCCGGCACGTCGGCCGGGGCGAGCTGACGCCCTTCGCCGGCGGCGCGCCCGGCAACCGCGCGCTGGAGCAGAGCGTCTGGCTCAACTCCCCCTACACCGAGGCGGACCTGCAGACGCAGCTCACCCGCCTGCGCGACTCCGGCCCCCGGGGCGCGCAGCTCTACGCAGACGTGCGGTCCTACATCGACGGCATCAACGCCTACATCGACCACTGCATGGCGGGCCGCAACTGCCCCGGCGAGTACGTCCTAACCGGCCACCTCGACGCCGTCACCAACGCGGGCGGCCCCCAGGACTTCACCATGACCGACCTCATCGCGATCTCCGGGGTGGTCGGCGGCCTGTTCGGCGGGGGCGGCGGCGCGGAGATGCAGTCCGCGCTGGTACGCGTCGCGGCCCGCGCCCGCTACGGCGTCGCCGCCGGCGACCGCGCCTGGGAGGCGTTCCGGTCGCGCAACGACCCCGAGACCACCCTCACCCTGCACGCCGGCCAGAGCTTCCCCTCGGGCGACGCGCCCGGCGCCACCGGCGTCGTCCTGCCCGACGCCGCCACGACCGCGCCGGTGGACATCACCGAGAACGAGAAGGGGTCGGCCACCGGCCCGGCCCTCACCGCCCGCTCCGGCGAGGCGGAGAAGGGCGTGCTCGGCGGGCTGACCGTCGACAACGCCAGGCCCGGGATGTCCAACGCCGTCGTGGTGTCCGGCGCCGAGTCCACCACCGGCCACCCGGTCGCGGTGTTCGGCCCGCAGACCGGATACTTCGCCCCGCAACTGCTCATGCTGGAGGAGCTGTCCGGGCCCGGCATCCGGGCGCGCGGCGCGGCGTTCGCCGGGCTCAACCTGTACGTGTTGCTCGGCCGGGGCACCGACTACGCCTGGAGCGCCACCTCCAGCGGCCAGGACATCACCGACACCTACGCCCTGGAGCTCTGCGAGCCCGGCGGCGGGACCCCGACCGCGGCGTCGGACCACTACCTCTACCGCGGCGTCTGCACGGCCATGGAGACGCTGCGCAAGACCAACTCCTGGAAGCCCAACGTCGCCGACACCACCGCGGCGGGCTCCTACGACCTGGTGATCAAACGGACCAAGTACGGGCTGGTGACCTGGCGCGGCACCGTCGGCGGGCGGCCCACCGCCTTCGCCTCGCTGCGCTCGACCTACGGGCACGAGGCCGACTCGGCGATCGGGTTCCAGCGGTTCAACGACCCGGCGCAGATGGGCGACCCGGCGGGCTTCACCACCGCCGCCTCCGACATCGGGTTCGCGTTCAACTGGTTCTACGTCAACTCGGCCCGCTCGGCGTACTTCATGTCGGGCAACACCCCCGTCAGGTCCGCGGTCTCCGACCCGAACCTGCCGATGACGGCCGACGCCGCCCACGAGTGGGCCGGCTTCGACCCCGAAACCCGCACCGCGACCTACACCGCCCCGGCGACCCATCCGCAGGCCGTCGACCAGGACTACTTCGTCAGCTGGAACAACAAGCAGGCCAAGGACCACGGCGCCGCCGACGGCAACTTCAGCTTCGGCCCCGTCCACCGGGCCGACCTGCTGGACGCCCCCGTCAAGGCGGCCCTGGCCGGGTCCGGCAAGCTCGACCGGGCCGGCACCGTGAAGATCATGGCCGAGGCCGCCGTCACCGACCTGCGCGGCAGGAAGGTCCTGCCGCACCTGCTGCGGGTGATCGGCGACGCCCCCGCCGACCCGGCCCTCGCCTCGGCGGTGGCCGGGCTGAAGGCGTGGGCGGACTCGGGGGCGAAACGGACCGAGACCGCGCCGGGCAGCCGGACGTACGCGCACGCCGCGGCGATCCGCGCGTTCGACGCCTGGTGGCCCAGGCTCGTCCAGGCCGAGTTCCGGCCCGGGATGGGCGAGGGCCTCTACCGGTCCCTGACCGGCGCCCTGCAGATCAACGAGTCCCCCTCCGGCCACCAGAACGGTGACTCGGGCTCGCCCGGCTCGGCCAACGAGGCCCAGGCGCACAAGGGCTCGTCGTTCCAGTACGGCTGGTGGGGCTACGTCAGCAAGGACCTCCGGGCCGTTCTCGGCGAGCCGGTCTCCGGACCGCTGCCCGCGAAGTACTGCGGCGACGGCACGGTGGCGGGCTGCCGGACGGTGCTGCTGGACAGCCTCGCGGCGGCGCTCGCCGAACCCGCGACGACGACCTACCCCGCCGACGACGTCTGCGGCGCGGGCGACCAGTGGTGCGCCGACAGCGTCCGCCACTCCCCGCTCGGCGGGATCAAGCAGTCGCTGATCTCCTGGCAGAACCGGCCGACCTACCAGCAGGTCGTGTCGTTCCCCTCGCACCGGGGCGACCCGATCGGCAACCTCGCGGCCGGCCGTACGGCCAAGGCGTCCAGCTCGGAGCTGTTCCTGCTCTACCCGGCGAGCAAGGCGGTGGACGGCGACCCGGGGAGCCGATGGTCCAGCGCCCGCAGCGACGACCAGTACCTCCAGGTGGACCTGGGCTCTCCGCAGACCGTGGCCCGGGTGCTGCTGCGCTGGGAGTCGGCCTACGGCTCGGCGTACTCGATCCAGACGTCCGCCGACGGCTCGTCCTGGACGACCGTCTCCTCCACCACCACCGGGAACGGCGGCGTGGACAACGTGACGTTCGCCCCGGCGACCGCGAGATACGTCCGGATGAAGGGCACGAAACGCGCCACCTCCTACGGCTACTCGCTGTACGAGATGGAGGTCTACTCCCGCTGATCCCCGCTGGAGCATGCGGATGCCCCCGGGATGGTGCCCGGGGGCGTCCGCGCGCGGTAACCAGCACCTACTTCGGCTTCACGTCGTACATGGACGCCGAAGGCCGGATCACCGCCGCCGGGCTCTGGCGGGTCTGGGGCCCGGCGGCGTACCGGACACATGCGGAGGTCGGCCGACCGCCCCCGCCACGTCCTACTCCTCCGGCTCCCAGGCGCGGAGCAGGTCGAGCAGCCCCGCGTCTCCGTCAACGTGCAAGGAGCCGGCCGGGATACGGTCGTACAGGTAGAGGACCAACTCACTGGCCGTGCCATGGATGGAGGCACCGGCTGCGTCCGGGTCCTCGCCGGTCGCGGCGGTGGGCGCGGGGATGCGGGTGGAGCGTGCGCCGTCGCCGTCGACCGTGAGGCGCCAGGAGCGGCCCTCGGCGGTGTGGAAGTCGAAGGTCGTGGGCTTGTGCGGCCAGGCGCTGGGCGTGGCGACGCAGGTGAACAGGAACTCCTCGACACCATCGAGGGCGACCTCGGCCGGCAGCGGCTGCGGGGCGCCCGCAGCGAGCTGGGCGTCGTAGGTGTGCACCGCGCTCTCCTGGACCCGGTGCCGGGCGACCCCGCCGGAGGTCCGCGGCGTCTGCAGGGCGCTCCACCACGCCCAGCAGCCGGCGTCCGGGCCCGCCTCCCGCAGGGCGCTCAGCAGAAGCCGCGTCGACGCGGCCAGCCAGGCCAGCAGTGCCTCACGCTCCCGCGGCACCTCCAGGGCGGCGCGCGCGGCGGTGGCCTCGGCCGGGGGAGCGTCGGCAGGCCCCGCGCCGACGACGGCGGCCCAGAAACGGTCTCCCCCACCCAGGTGCTTCACCAGATCGAACAGCGTCCACCCGGGGCAGGTCGGCACCTGTGCGTCGAGGCTGGGCGCGGCGGCGAACGCGGCGCGGAAGGCGGTCGACCGTTCATCGATCAGTCGCAGCAGGTCAGGGAACTCGGGATTCTTTTCCACGCCGGATGTCTATCACCGCGCTCCGGTGATCGGACAGCGGTTTCAGACGTGACGAAGCGGGCGAGGCACCATCGGATCGGCCGAAGGCCGATGCACCCCGGCGCCAGGTCGTCCGGGCCCCCGCCCAGACCGGCCGGCTTGACCGGCCCGCCCACCCGCTGAACGCTGGGGCTTCCCACCGCATGCGAACGGGAGCCTCATGCTTGTCAGTACCCGCCGCCACAATGATCGGCATGACGGAGAACTCGACGGTGCCGGTCGCCGTCCTGGCTGATGAAGGCGCCTATTTGCAGGCGGTCGCGCAGGCGCGTACCGCTGCCGAGGCGTACTACGGGTCCGGCGAGCCCAGCATGGACGATGAGACCTACGACCGGCTGCTGCGCGCGATCACCGACTGGGAGAGCGAGCACCCCGACCTCATCGCGGCGGACTCGCCCTCCCAGCAGATCGCAGCCGGGGTGACCACCGGCGACGTCGAGCACCCGGTGCGGATGCTGAGCCTGGGCAACGTCTTCTCGGACCAGGAGCTGAGGGCCTGGGCGGCGTCGCTGGAGCGCCGCCTGGGCGGGCGCGCGGTGACCGCCTGGGCCGTCGAGCCCAAGTTCGACGGCGTGGCCTTGGCCGCCCGCTACCGCAACGGCCGGCTGGCGCAGCTCGTCACCCGGGGCGACGGGGCGACGGGTGAGGACGTCTCCCACGCGATCGGGACCATCATCGGTCTGCCCCCGACCTTGACCGAGCCGATCACGGTCGAGGTCCGGGGGGAGGTCCTGATGACGAAGGCTCAGTTCGCCGCAGCCAACGAGCTGCGGGCCTCGCACGGGGCGGCGGTGTTCGCCAACCGCCGCAACGCCTCCTCCGGGTCGTTGCGGGCCAAGGACCGTGCCTACCGCGTCGAGCAGACGTTCCTGGCCTACGCCGCCCTGACCGGGCCTGAGCACACCAGCGACCCCACCCTGAAGGACCTGTCCCACACCCGGCTCATCGCCCGCCTGTCAGACCTCGGGCTGGGCACGACCATCGGCACGCCGGTCGCCACCTACTCCTGCGCCACACTGGAGCAGGTCATGGCCCGGGTGCAGGAGATCAATGTCCTGCGCGCGGACCTGGATTTCGAGCTCGACGGCGCCGTCATCAAGGCCGACGAGCCCGCCGACCAGACCCAGGCCGGCACGGGTTCACGCACCCCGCACTGGGCCACCGCGTTCAAGTTCCCCACCGCCCAGAAGATCACCGTCCTGCGCGAGGTGGAATGGGGCGTCGGCCGGACCGGCGTCATCGCTCCCCGCGCCGTCCTCGACCCGGTCAACGTCGCAGGCACGACCATCACCTACGCCACCCTGCACAACCCCGCCGACATCACCCGTCGGGGGCTGATGCTCGGCGATCACGTCATCGTCTACCGCGCCGGTGAGGTCATCCCCCGCGTCGAAGGTGCCGTCGCCACCCTGCGCACCGGCGACGAGCGACCCATCGTCTTCCCCGAGGTCTGCCCGCGCTGCGGGGCCGAGATCGACCGCACGCAGGAACGCTGGCGCTGCGTCCGGGGCCGCACCTGCGGCCAGGTCGAAGCCATCCGCTACGCGGTCGCCCGCGACGCCCTGGACATCGACGGCCTCGGCGAGAAGATCATCGTGCAGTTGGTGAGCAAGGGCCTGATCGAGGACTTCGCCGACCTGTTCACCCTCACCCGCGACCAACTGCTGACCCTGGAACGCATGGGCGCGAAAAGCGCCGACAACCTTCTGGCCGCCATCGACACGGCCCGGAGCAAGCCGCTGAACCGGGTCTTCTGCGCCCTCGGGATCCTGGGCACCGGACGCTCCATGTCGCTGCGCATCGCCACGTACTTCGGCTCGATGCAGGCGGTACGGGACGCCGACGCCGTGGCGCTGGAGCAGGTCGACGGAATCGGCGGGGAGAAGGCTCCGGTCATCGTGGCGGAACTGGCCGATCTCGCCTCGCTGATCGACAAGCTCGTGGCCTCGGGGGTGAACATGATCCAGCCCGGTGCGTCACTCGCTGCCGCTGATGGCGCGCCGGACGAGGAAGCGGGGGAAAAACTGTCGCTGACCGGGATGACGGTGGTGGTGACCGGGACGATGAGCGGGCCTCTGGCGGAGTACTCACGCACCGAGATGAACGAACTGATCGCCCAGGCGGGGGGCCGCGCGTCCTCCAACGTCTCCGCTCGCACCCATCTGGTCGTCGCGGGCGGTAACGCGGGCAGCAAGCTCGACAGAGCCCGTGCCCTGGGCATCGAGACCATCACGCCCGAGGAACTGGCCAAGCGCCTCACCACCCACTTGACCGGCGGCTGACCGTGGAGGGCTCCGGGCCACGCACGATCTCGGCGCCGACAGCGTCCGTCACTCCCCGCTCGGCGGGATCAAGCAGTCGCTGATCTCCTGGCAGAACCGGCCGACCTACCAGCAGGTCGTGTCGTTCCCCTCGCACCGGGGCGATGCGATCGGCAACCTCGCGGCCGGCCGTACGGCCAAGGCGTCCAGCTCGGAGCTGTTCCTGCTCTACCCGGCGAGCAAGGCCGTGGCTGACTGCGGCGGCCTCAGACCGGGCGCCGGGGAGTCCCTGAAACCTGGGGAGGGGGCCTCCTCCTCCCCAGGCGGACACGACGTCAACATTGTGTGATCGAAAGAATTCCGAGAGTTGCGAATCCCCCTCTTGGATCGACATAAGAAATTTATTATGCTGAGGTGAACTGGCAGATAGTGATCGTTCCCGAGGTCCGCAGATGGCTTCATGAGTTACGAAGGACAGATCGGCAGACTCTCCTGCTGGTCGCCGCCGCCCTGGATCGGATCGCAGAGGAGGGTCCCGGCCTGGGGCGCCCCTTGGTGGACACGATTCGAGACTCGGCCCTCCGTAATCTCAAAGAGCTGCGGCCGGGATCCAGCGGCCGAAGCGAGGTGCGACTGCTCTTCGTCTTCGATCCCTGGCGCCAAGCCGTCTTCCTGGTCGCTGGAGACAAGTCCGGCGACTGGAACGGCTGGTACGACACGGCGATCAAAACGGCGGAGACGCGGTTCGCCCGGCACTTTGAGGAGGAGCGATGAGCGATCAAGCGGTGACCTGGGAGGAACTGCGGGCCGAACTGGTCCGGCCCGAGGATGAGCACGAGGTCGCCCGGCTCCGGGACGAGATCTCGGCGCGCCAGCGCGCCTACCGGCTCGCCGAAACGAGACGCGCGCTCGGCCTGCGTCAGGAGGACGTCGCCCAGGCCATGGGGGTCTCGCAGGCACGCATCTCGCAGATCGAGGGCGGCGCCGTCGGTGAGATCGCGACGCTGGCCGCCTACGTGACGGCACTCGGTGGACAGCTCAAGATCGTGGCCGACTTCGGTGACTCCCTCATGGTGCTCGACACCCCCCGCGGGCGTCGTACGGCGTGACGGCGGGGCGGGCGGTTCCGGTGCACGGACGGCGGACGCCCCCGGGATGTCCCGGGGGCGTCCGCCGTCTCACGTGAGCGGGATCAGTCGCCGAGGAGCGCGTCCACGAAGACCTCGGGGTCGAACGGCGCCAGGTCGTCCGGGCCCTCGCCCAGGCCGACCAGCTTGACCGGCACGCCCAGCTCCCGCTGGACGGAGATGATGATCCCGCCCTTGGCGGTGCCGTCCAGCTTGGTCAGGGCGATGCCGGTGACGTCCACGACCTCGGCGAACACCTGGGCCTGGCGCATGCCGTTCTGGCCGGTGGTGGCGTCGAGGACGAGCAGGACCTCGTCGACCGTGGCCTTCTTCTCGATGACCCGCTTGACCTTGCCCAGCTCGTCCATCAGGCCGGTCTTGGTGTGCAGCCGGCCGGCGGTGTCCACGATCACCACGTCGGCCTTGTCGGCCGTGCCCCTGGCGACGGCGTCGAAGGCGACCGAGGCGGGGTCCCCGCCCTCCGGGCCGCGCACGACCTCGGCCCCGACCCGGTCTCCCCAGGTCTGGAGCTGGTCGGCGGCGGCGGCGCGGAAGGTGTCGGCCGCGCCGAGCACGACCGAGCGGCCGTCGCCGACGAGGGAGCGGGCCAGCTTGCCGGTGGTGGTGGTCTTGCCGGTGCCGTTGACGCCGACCACCAGCACCACGGCCGGGCGCTCGCCGTGCGGCTGGACGTGCAGGGTGCGGTCGAGGTCGGTGCCGATCTGGGTGAGCAGCTCCTTGCGGAGCAGGGCGCGCGCCTCGTCGGGCGTGCGACTGCCCAGGATCTTCACCTGCGTCCGCAGATCCTCGACCATCGCCTGCGTCGGGGCGATCCCGACGTCGGCGGTGATCAGGGTCTCCTCGATCTCGTCCCACGTGTCGTCGTCGAGACGGTCACGCGAGAGCAGTTCGAGCAGGCCCTTGCCGAAGGTGTTCTGCGAGCGGGCCAGCCGGGCGCGCAGCCGTACCATCCGGCCCGCGGACGGCGGCGGGACCTCCACCGCCGGGGGCGGGACGACCATCGGCTCGGCCGGCGTGGTCCGCGGAGGCGGGACGGTGGTCGTCGCCTCCTGGTCCTCCACCGCCGCCCTGGGCGGTGCCTGTGTCTCCTCCGGGATCCGCACCTCGGGCGGCTCGACCGGCGGAGGCGCCGCCTTGCCACGCGGCCGGAGCAGCAGGACCATGCTGCCGGCCGCCAGCACAAGGATGGCGACGACGATCGCGATTATGCCGATGGGTTCCACAAGACCACAGTTTTCCAGACGGCGGGTGATGCTCCGTACCCCGAGGGGCCCGAACCGGCCCCGTGCCCCCTCGTACGGGCGTCGGTCCCGCGGCCGGACCGCCGCCCGTACGGCTCGGCCGCGCGCCCGCGACCGGACCCCGGGTCAGTCCTCCTGCTCGCGCAGCCGCTGGCTGATGACGTGGGAGACGCCGTCGCCACGCATCGACACGCCGTACAGCGCGTCGGCGATCTCCATCGTGCGCTTCTGGTGGGTGATCACGATGAGCTGGGAGGTCTGCCGCAGCTCCTCGAACAGGGTCAGCAGGCGCTGGGTGTTGGTGTCGTCGAGCGCGGCCTCGACCTCGTCCATCACGTAGAACGGCGAGGGCCGGGCCTTGAAGATCGCCACGAGGAAGGCCACCGCGGTCAGCGACCGCTCGCCGCCCGACAGCAGCGACAGCCGCTTGACCTTCTTGCCCGGCGGGCGGGCCTCGACCTCGACGCCGGTGGTGAGCATGTCGGAGGGGTCGGTCAGCAGCAGCCTGCCCTCGCCCCCGGGGAAGACCCGGGTGAAGATCTGCTCGAACTCCCGCGCCACGTCCTCGTAGGCGGCGGCGAAGACCTGCTCGACCCGGTCGTCCACCTCCTTGACCACGAGCAGCAGGTCACGGCGGGTCTTCTTCAGGTCCTCCAGCTGGGAGGTCAGGAACGCGTGCCGCTCCTCCAGCGCCGCGAACTCCTCCAGCGCCAGCGGGTTGACCTTGCCGAGCTGGGTCATCTGCCGCTCGGCCGCCTTCGCCCGCTTCTCCTGCTCCTCGCGCACGTAGGGGACGGGGTCGCCATCGGCCGCCGGGACCGGCTGGTCGGGGCCGTACTCGGCGACCAGGACGTCGGTCTCGACGCCGAACTCCTCGGTCGCCCGCGCTTCGAGCTGCTCCAGGCGCAGCCGCCGCTCGGTCCGGGCCACCTCGCTGCCGTGGGCGCGGTTGACCAGCTTGTCCAGCTCCGCCGTCAGCTCGCGGACCCGGACGCGCATCGACTTCAGTGAGGCGTCGATCCGCCCGCGCGCCTGCTCGGCCTCGTCGCGCTCGGCGGCGGCGGCCGCCAGCGACACCTCCAGCACGGCCAGCGCCCGCTCGGCGCCCCGGACGACCGCCTGCGCCGTGCGGGCCTGCCGGCGCCGCCGCTCCCGCAGCTCGGCCGCCCTGGCCCGTTCCTCGCGCTCCTGCTCGGCGGCCCGCTCCAGCTCCTCGGCGCGGCCCGCGATGCCCCTGACCCGCTCCTCGGCCGTCCGCACGGACAGGCGGGCCTCCATCTCCCCCTGCCGGGCCTCGGCGCAGATCTCGGCCAGCTCGTCGCGCAGCTCGGTGGTGGGCTCCTCGGTGAGCTCCTCGGCGCTCTCCGCGGCGGCGAGGCGCTCCTCCAGCTCGGCCAGGCCCGCCGCGTCGCGGTCGCGGGCCTCGCGGGCCGACGCCACGCCCCGGGCCAGCCGCTCGCACTCGCCGCGGGCCGCGGCGGCGGCGGCGTCGAGCTGGGCGAGGCGGCGGGCCGCGGCGGCGGCCCGCTGGTCGGCGTCGCGCTGGCGGGACCTCAGCTCGTCCAGTACGGCCTGCGCCGCGTTCACCCCCGCCTGGGCGGTCTGCACGCCCGACTGCGTCTCGGCCACCCGCGCCTGGGCCGCCTCGACGGCGAGCTGCGCCTCGCCCTCGGCCTCGGCCGCCTCCTCCAGCGCGGCGGCGGCCTCCTCGGCCCGGTGCCGGGCCTCCTCCAGGTCGGCGGCGGCCTCGTCCAGCGCGGCCCGCATCCGCAGCGCGGAGCCGCCGTCGGCGGAACCGCCCCGGGCGACGTGCGCGCCCAGCAGGTCGCCGGCGCGGGTCGCCGCGCGCAGCCCTGGCCACTGCTCGACCGCCTTGCGCGCGGTCGCGAGGTCGTCGACCACCAGCACGCCGCCCAGCAGGTGCTCGGCGGCGGCGCTCAGGGCGGCGGGGACCTCGACCAGGTCGAGCGCCCACTCGGCCCCGGCGACCGGCACCGGGTCGCGGGGGGAGCCGCCCCCGGAACCGCCCCCGGAGCCGTCGGCGGTGATGACCAGGTCCGCCCGGCCGCCGTCCCGGCCGCGCAGGAAGTCGATCGCGTCGGCCGCGCTCTGCAGCGACTCCACCGCGACGGCCTCGGCGGCGGCGCCCAGCACCGCGGCGACGGCCGCCTCCGCGCCCTGCCGTACGGCGAGCATCGCGGCGACCGGGCCGAGCACCCCGGCGAGGTCGGCGGCGAGCAGCGCCGCGCCGCCGTCCACCCCTCTGGCCAGGCTCAGCTCCAGCGTCTCGCGGCGGGCCTCCAGCGCGGCGACCTGCCGCTGCGACTCCGCCTCGGCCTTGCGCGCCGCGGCGAGGGCGGCCCGTGCCGTGCCCAGGGCGGAGGTCGGGCCGGTGACGGCGGCCTTGGCGTCGTCCACCAGCGCCCTGGCCCGCTCGACGGCGTCCCGGGACTCCTCGACGGCCGCGAGGGCCATCTCCAGCTCCTCGGCGAGGGCGGCCAGGGCCGGGTCGGCGGAGGCGGGGTCGGAGCCCTCCTGGCTGTCGTGCTCGGCCTGGGCGGTCTCGGCGCGCCGCAGCGCCTCCTCAAGGGAGCGCTCCAGACGCCCGATCTCCGCCTCGGCGGCCTCGGCGCGGCTGCGGGCGGCCCCGACGCGGCCCCGCAGGGCCGCCAGGCCCTCGCGCCGGTCGGCGGCGGCCCTGGCCTCGGCGGCCAGCCGGCGTTCCTCCGTCGCGAGAGCCGACTCGGTCTCGGCGCGCCGGGCCACGGCCGCGGCGAGCGTCTCCTGGGCGTCGGCGAGCAGCTCCTCCAGCACCCGTTCCTGCTCGCGGACCTCCTCGGCCTCGCGTTCGTAATCTTCCGGATCGCGGCCGCGCCGTTCCACCGCGGTGTCACTGGCGTGCCGGTGGCGCTCGGCGGCCAGCCCGGACAGGCCGCGCAGCCGGTCGCGCAGCGAGGCGAGCCCGAAGTAGGTCTCCTGGGCGGCGGCCAGCCTCGGCTGGGCCTCGGCCTCGGCGGCCTCCAGCTCCGCCTCGGACCGCTGGCCCTCCTCCAGCTCGGTCTCCACCGCCGTACGGCGGGCAAGCACCGTGGCCTCGTCGGCGACCTCCCGCTCCAGTGCGGCGCGCAGGGTGAGCACGTCGTCGGCGAGCAGCCGGAGCCGGGCGTCGCGCAGGTCGGCCTGGATGACGGCGGCCCGGCGGGCGATCTCGGCCTGCCGTCCCAGGGGCTTGAGCTGGCGGCGCAGCTCGGTGGTGAGGTCCTGGACCCGGGTGAGGTTGGCCTGCATCGCGTCCAGCTTCCGCAGCGCCTTCTCCTTGCGCTTGCGGTGCTTCAGGACGCCCGCGGCCTCCTCGATGAACGCCCGGCGGTCCTCCGGGCCGGCGTGCAGCACCTGGTCGAGCTGGCCCTGGCCGACGATGACGTGCATCTCCCGGCCGATGCCGGAGTCGGACAGCAGCTCCTGGATGTCGAGCAGGCGGCAGGTGTCGCCGTTGATGGCGTACTCGCTCTGACCGGCCCGGAACATCAGGCGGCTGATCGTGACCTCGGTGTAGTCGATGGGCAGCGCGCCGTCGGTGTTGTCGATGGTGAGCGTGACCTCGGCCCGGCCCAGCGGGGCCCGGGAGGAGGTGCCGGCGAAGATGACGTCCTCCATCTTGCCGCCGCGCAGGGACTTGGCGCTGTGCTCGCCCATGACCCAGGCCAGGGCGTCGACCACGTTGGACTTGCCGGACCCGTTGGGGCCGACGACGGCGGTGATGCCCGGCTCGAAGCGCAGGGTGGTGGCCGAGGCGAACGATTTGAAACCGCGCAGGGTGAGGGTCTTGAGGTACAACGAGATCCCCCGTCCTCCCGCGTGATGACCGGCCCGGACGCCGCGCGTCGGCGCGGGTCGGGCGCGGGCGCCGGTGCCCCTCGTCGCGCGGGCGGCTCGGCTTCTCCGCCCGTCCGCCCGGGAGGTCACCGCTCCCGCCTGGGAAGACTACCGTTCTTCGGCGGCGTCCGCCCGCGGGAGAGCCGGCCGTTCCCCGGGAGGGAGGGGCGCGGCCGGCCGGAGAGCGGAAGACGCCGCTACAGGCACGCGCCGGAGGCGGCCCGGAACGGGAGAGGCCAGGACGGGCCGCGTCGCACGCGGTGGAGAACGGAAGACGCCGCCACGGGCCGATCGGGTGTGGTCCGCGGCGGGGAACGCCGAAAAGGGCCGCGTCGGACGCGGCCCGGAACGGGAGACGTCATGGCGGGCCGCCTGGTGCGTGCGGCCCGCGACATGACAAGGGACGCCCCAAGAGGCGTCCCTGGACAATGTGTGTTCGCCCCGGCCTCTAGGTGAGAGCCGGCTCACGATCCTGCAGGCGGGTGAACTCCTCGTCACGGTTGCCCGTGAGTTCGGCGTTCTGGGCCTGGAGCCGGGTGAGCTCTGCCTCGAGATCACGGATGCGCTGCTGGAGACGGCGCATTTCCGAGACCATCCGAGGGTCAGGACCGCCGACGTGGCCGAGTAGAGCCTTCGCCATGTTAAGGGTCCTCCACGCTGAGTGACCAGACTGGTTCGCGCACTTCTTGCCGCGGGAGGGGTGCGCGTGGTTCTTATCAAGAGTCGCACCGGCGAGAGAGACGGTCAAGCTGAACGCTCCCTATGGATGCACCTGTGGGCACTCTCGACATTGAATTATACCCTAATTTGGTGAATCAGGGAAATGGTTTAACGTTCCGCGAAGCCGACGGGTGATCCTTTCGCCTCACTCCAACGTTCCGCCACCCCGTCGACCCGCCCCGGCGTGCGGCCGCCGCGCAGCAGGGTGAGCAGCTCCTCGCAGGACTCCCGGGGCCCCTCCGCCACGACCTCCACCCGGCCGTCGGCGGTGTTCCTGGCCCAGCCGGCCAGGCCGAGCTCAAGCGCCCGGGACCGCGTCCACCAGCGGAAACCCACCCCCTGGACGTCCCCCCTGACCCAGGCGGTCAGCCGGACGGCGCTCACGCCGCGACCCCGCCCGGACGCGGCTGGCAGCGGGGACAGCTGTAGGAGGAGCGGTTCATGAACGACTCCCGGACGATCGGCGCGCCGCACCGCCCGCAGGGCTCGTCGCGCCTGCCGTACACGTTCAGCGACCGCTCGAAGTAGCCGCTCTCGCCGTTGACGTTCACGTACAGGCTGTCGAAGGACGTGCCGCCCACGGCCAGGGCCGCGGACATCACCTCGCGGGCCGCGCCCAGCAGTTCGGAGATCTCCGGCCGGGCCAGCGCCGAGGTGGGCCGCGACCCGTGCAGCCGGGCCCGCCACAGCGCCTCGTCGGCGTAGATGTTGCCGACCCCGCTGATCAGCGACTGGTCGAGCAGCGCCCGCTTGACCTCGGTCCGCCGGGCGCGCAGCCGGTGGGCGAAGCCGTCCTCATCGAAGTGCTCCTCGAACGGGTCGGCCGCGATGTGGACGATCGGCTCGGGAACGTCCCGGCCCCCGGCGCGGGCCAGCGGGGTGACCAGCACGTGCCCGAAGGTCCGCTGGTCCACGAAACGCAGCTCGGGGCCGCCGTCGGCGAAGGCGATCCGGATCCGCAGGTGCTTCTCCAGGGGCGAGTCCGGCTCGACCACCAGCAGCTGGCCGCTCATCCCGAGATGGGCCAGCACCGCGTCGGAGCCGTCCAGCGGCAGCCAGAGATACTTGCCCCGCCGCTGGGCCGTCCCGACCGTGCGGCCCGCCAGCCGGGAGGCGAACTCCTCCGCGCCAGGGACGTGGCGGCGGATCGCCCGGGGGTGCAGCACCTCGGCGCGGGCCACGACCCGGCCGGACACCCAGCGCTCCAGGCCGCGCCGTACGACCTCCACCTCCGGCAACTCGGGCATGCCGGCCCCCTCTCTCAGGACGTTGGCCACGGACGCCGCGCCGGGCGGCGCGACGTCCGGAGACACGGTGGGACGCAGCGCCGCCGACCGCTCAGGCGCCCACGGTACCCGTGGGGCCCGGCCGACACGCCCCGGACGCTCAGGGCGCGCCCCGGACGTTCAGGGCGCTCCGGACGCTCAGGGCGCGGTGCCGGCCTCGCGCCTGTCGCGGTCGCTCCGGATGCGGTTCCAGGCGGCCTCGGCGGCCTGCTGCTCCGCCTCCTTCTTGGAACGCCCGGAGCCCGAGCCGTACTCCTCGCCGCCGAGGCGGACCACCGCGGCGAAGGACTTGGCGTGGTCGGGACCGCTCTCCTCGACGTGGTAGTCCGGCACGCCGAGCGACTCGGAGGCCGTCAGCTCCTGCAGGGAGGTCTTCCAGTCGAGCCCGGCGCCCAGCGACGCCGAACGCGTGATGAGCGGGTCGAACAGCAGGTGGACGACGCGGAACGCCTCACCGAGGCCCTTGTCGACGTACACCGAGCCGATCAGCGCCTCCAGCGTGTCGGCGAGGATGGAGGACTTGTCACGCCCCCCGGTGCCCTCCTCGCCCCGGCCCAGGCGCATGAACCTGCCGAGCTCCAGGGTGCGGGCCACGTCGGCGAGGGCGCGCATGTTGACCACCGCGGCCCGCAGCTTGGCCAGCTGCCCCTCGGGCAGGTCGGGGTGGTTGCGGTAGAGGGTGTCGGTGACCACCAGGCCCAGCACCGAGTCGCCCAGGAACTCCAGGCGCTCGTTGGTCGGCAGCCCGCCGTTCTCGTAGGCGTAGGAGCGGTGGGTCAGGGCCCGCTCCAGGATCGCGGCCTCCAGCCGCACCCCGAGGACCCGCTCCAGCTCGTCACGGGCCAGTTCGACGGCCATCGGCTTGACGCTCGCACCCATACGTCTTCTCCTCGCTCTTCGACGGTGAACGCGCGATGGCGAAGAGAGACGGGAGTGCCCGAAGACGTGGTGGGCGTCGGGAGGGTGCACGGCACCGTGACCCCGGCGTCCACCACAGCCGCGGGCGAGCCGCCATCGCGCCGGATGGAACGGAAGACGCCGGCCAGGCCCGAAGGGGACCCGGCCGGCATCCGTACAGTCAGAACGCGATCAGGCGGAGGGCTCGATCACCTGACGGCGGTTGTAGGTGCCGCAGGACGGGCACGCCACGTGCGGACGCTTCGGCGAGCGGCACTGGGGGCAGCTCACGAGCGAAACCGCGGCGGCCTTCCACTGCGACCTGCGGGAGCGAGTGTTGCTCCGCGACATCTTGCGCTTGGGGACAGCCACGTCAGCTCTCCTGATCGTTGTTATGTTCCGGAACCAGACCTTGCAGCTTGGCCCAGCGGGCGTCGATCACCTCGTGCTTGTGACCGGGCTCGGCGTCCGCCAGCCTGACCCCGCACTCCGTGCAGAGCCCCTCGCAGTCTTCACTGCAGACCGGGCTCAGCGGCAGTGTGAGCACCACCGCGTCACGGAAGACGGGTTCGAGATCGAACAGTTCACCGTCGAGAAGCGAGTCGTCCTCGGCGGCATCCTCCGCCGAGTAGAAGAACAGCTCCTGGAAGCCCACTTCGGTCTCCGAAGTGATCTCTTCCAGGCACCGTGCGCACTCCCCCCGCAGCGGGGTCTGCGCCGTGCCCGTGACGAGCACGCCCTCCATGACCGCCTCAAGGCGGATGTCCAGCTCGACGTCGGCGTCCGCGGGGACGCCGATCATCTCGACGCCGAGGTTCGCCGGTGCCGGAAGGGTGAGGGACATCTGCCGCATACTTCCCGGCCTCCGCCCCAGATCATGGGTGGAGATCACCCACAGGGCTCGGGGGTCGAGGGTCTGCAGAGTCATGTCACTCTCATCAGGCATGGCGAATCACCGCCGTCGTGCAAGGCAAAACAAGAGAATACCAGGGCCTAACCCCTGAGCCGTTCCACCAGCCGTCGCTCGACCAGCTCCGGCACCAGGCCGGTCACGTCCCCGCCGTAGCGGACGATCTCCTTGATGCGGCTGGACGACAGGAACGACACCTCGGGGCCGGTCGCCATGAACAGCGTCTCCACCCCGGACATCCGGTAGTTGAGCTGGGCCATCTGCAACTCGTAGTCGAAGTCGCTGATCGCGCGCAGCCCCTTGACGATCGCCGGGATCTCCTGCTGCCTGCAGTAGTCGACCAGCAGGCCGTGGAACTTGTCCACCCGGACGTTGCCGTACTCCTTGGTGACGGACCGGAGCATCTCGATGCGCTCCTCGACCGTGAACAGGCTCTTCTTCTCGATGTTGATCAGGACTGCTACGACGAGCTCGTCGTACTGCCGGGAGGCCCGGCCGATGATGTCCAGGTGGCCGTTGGTGACGGGATCGAACGATCCCGGGCATACGACGCGACGCAAGGCGCGACCCCCTGCTCTATGGATTCCCGGCGGCGCGACCGTACCAAACGGACGCTTCGCCATAGCGACGGACCCTCTCCTCTTCGTACCCGGAAGGCCACTCGAGGGACCCGCCCCGGCTCTCCCGTTCCACCGCCACCAGCGCGTCCCCGGCCAGCCAGCCGTGGTCGCGCAGCCGCTCCAGGACGGCCCGCACCTCCACGTCGGCCACCGCGTACGGCGGGTCGGCGAACACCAGGTCGTACGGCTCGTCCGCGCCCCTGGCGAGCACCCGCTCGACCCGGTCGGCCGCGAGCTCGGCTCCGGGCAGGCCCAGGCTCGCGATGTTCGCCCTGATCGTCCGGACCGCTTTGGCGTCGGACTCCACCAGCAGCGCGTGCGCGGCCCCGCGTGACAGCGCCTCCAGCCCGATCGCGCCGGACCCGGCGTACAGGTCGAGCACCCTGGCGCCGTCCAGCGGGCCGAGGAGCGAGCCCACGGTGGAGAAGATGCCCTCCCTGGCCCGGTCGCTCGTGGGGCGGGTGCCCCGGCCCGGCGGCACCGCCAGCCGCCGCCCCCCTGCGCTTCCCGCGATCACTCGGCTCACCGGCTCATTGTCCCAGTCCTCCCGGCACGTCCGTCCGCGCGGCCGCCCGGCCCTCTCCCGGCAGGTCGGCGACCGGCCGCCGGAAAAGTGCGGCAGTGGTACGGCGGCGCACCCCGGCGTGTCGCGGCGCATCGCATAACCGCAGGTCAAAAGGGTTTCGCCAGGTGATCTAGGTCAAGAGTGGGCAAGGAGCGGCGACGAAACCGCAAGGGTCGTTCCCCCCGGCCCCCGGGCCTTGCATGATGAGTCCTGCGGCCTTCGACAGTCCCAGGGGAAGGCCGACCGGCGTGGTCGTGAGCCCTTCCGCACGCCGGTGCTCTCGGCACCTGACCCGAGAGTGGGCCCAAGCGGGGACGGCATTCGGGGGGAGGCCGTCCCCGCAGTTGGGCCCTCGGGACCTCCGCGTCCCCGTGCCGCCGCCGGACCCGCGCCTCCGCCGATCCCGCGCCGCCGTTCCGGCACCGCCCTTCCGGGTACGCCGCCGTCAGGCCTTCTCCAGGTACTCGGCGCGCTCGTCGGCCAGCAGCCGGTCGATCTCCGTACGGAGCACCGGGTGCCCGATCAGCTCGGGGTCGGCCGCCAGCATCTCCTCGGCGTCCGCGCGGGCGGCGAGGATCACCTCCTCGTCACGCAGGAGCTGGAGCATCTTCAGCGACGACCGGCGCCCCGACTGGGCCACGCCGAGCACGTCGCCCTCGCGGCGCTGCTCCAGGTCGACGCGCGACAGCTCGAAGCCGTCGAGGGTCGCCGCCACCGCGTCGAGCCGCTGCCGGGCGGGCGTGCCGCCCGGGGCGTCGCTCACCAGCAGGCACAGCCCCGGCAGCCCGCCCCGGCCGACCCGGCCGCGCAGCTGGTGGAGCTGGGAGACTCCGAACCGGTCGGCATCCATGATCACCATGACCGAGGAGTTGGGGACGTCCACGCCGACCTCGATGACCGTGGTCGCCACCAGGACGTCGACCTCGCCGCGGGTGAAGGCCCGCATCACGGCGTCCTTCTCCTCGGGAGGCAGCTTGCCGTGCAGCACCGCCGTACGGAGGCCGGAGAGCGGCCCCTCCGACAGCATCTGGGCCACGTCGAGCACGGCCAGCGGCGGCCGCCGCTCGTCGTCGCCCTTCGTCAGGTCGCCCTCGTCGCCCTCCAGGTCGCCGATGCGGGGACAGACGATGTACGCCTGCCGGCCCAGCCCGACCTCCTCACGCAGCCGCGTCCAGGCGCGGTCGAGGAAGTGCGGCTTCTCCGCGGCGGGCACCACGTGCGTGGTGATCGGGGCGCGGCCGGAGGGGAGCTGGGAGAGCGTGGAGACCGTGAGGTCGCCGAAGACCGTCATGGCGACCGTGCGCGGGATCGGGGTGGCGGTCATGACCAGCACGTGCGGCCGCCCCTCCCCTGCCTTCTCGCGCAGCGCGTCGCGCTGCTCGACGCCGAAGCGGTGCTGCTCGTCCACCACCACCAGGCCCAGGTCGGCGAACTGCACCCGCTCCTGGAGCACCGCGTGGGTGCCGACCACGATGCCGGCCGCCCCCGAGGCCGCGTCGAGCATGGCCGAGCGGCGGGCCGCGGCGCCCAGCGAGCCGGTCAGCAGCGCGACGGAGGTGCCGCCGAACATGCCGCCCGTGGCCAGGTCGCCGAGCATGGCGGTGATCGAGCGGTGGTGCTGCTGGGCCAGCACCTCGGTCGGGGCCAGCAGCACGGCCTGCCCGCCGGCGTCGACCACCTGGAGCATGGCGCGCAGCGCGACGACGGTCTTGCCCGCGCCGACCTCGCCCTGCAGCAGCCGGTGCATGGGGTGGGGCCGGGCGAGGTCGTCGGCGATCTCCTCGCCGACGTCCCGCTGCCCCTCGGTGAGCTGGAACGGCAGGCGCGCGTCGAAGTCGGCCAGCAGGCCGTCGCCGCGCGGCGGCCGGGGCGTGGCGGGCCAGGATCCGGCCGCCATCTTGCGCTGCACCAGCACCGCCTGCAGCGTGAACGCCTCGTCGAACTTCAGCCGCTTGCGCGCCCGGGACACGTCGGCGTGGTCGCGCGGCCGGTGGATCGCCAGCAGCGCCTCGGCCAGACCGGGCAGCCGGTGGCGGGCGCGCAGGTCGGCCGGGAGCGGGTCGTCGAGCGGGCCGAGGGTGTCGAGGACGACCCCCAGCGCCCGGCGGATCGCCCAGGGCGTGACGTCCTTGCCCGCGGGGTAGATCGGCACCAGCGCCGCGGCGAACTCCTCGGCGGCCGCCTCGGTCTCGTCGAACATCTCGAACTCGGGGTGGGAGAGCTGCCACCTGCGCTTTTCGCCCTGGCCGAACGCGCCGACCTTGCCGGCGAACATGCCGCGCCGCCCGGGGCGCAGCCGTGTCTCGGCGATGTGGGACGCCCGGCCGAAGAAGGAGAGATAGATCTTGCTGCGGCGGCCGTCGACGACCTCGACCTCCAGCCAGGTGCCGCCCTTGTTCCGCATCGGCCTGCGCATGAGCCTGGTCACCTCGCCCACCACGGTGACGTGCTCGTCGATCTGCAGGTCATCGAGGTCGGTCAGCTCGCCCCGCTCGGCGTAGCGGCGCGGGTAGTGCCGCAGGAGGTCACCGACGGTGCGCAGGCCGAGAACGCTCTCCAGCAGCTTGGAGGTCTTGGGGTCCAGCGCCTTCGTCAGCGGCTCGTCGAAGCTCGTCACCCCACGTTTCTACCGCGTCCGGCGGACAGAACCGGCGCGGCTCACTCCACCCCGACGAGCAGCGGGTAGCCGCCCTGGCCCCCCTCGTACACGACGACCTCCACGTCGGGCCGCTCGGCGGCCAGGTGGTCGCGTACGGCGCCGGCCAGGCCGGGCGGCGCGCCGGCGCCCTCCAGCATGGTCACCAGCTCGCTGGCGGGCGTCACCATGCGGCGGACGATCTCGATCGCGACGCCGGCGACGTCGGCGCCGACCACCGCGGCGTCGCCGTCGACCACGCCCAGGACGTCCCCCGGCGCGACCAGCCCGGCGCTCGTCATGACCTCCCGGTCGGCCACCCAGACGTGCCCGTGGCGGGTGTGCGCGGCGGCCTCGGTCATGGCGACCACGTCGTCGTCGAAGCGGCGCAGCGGGTCGTGGACCGCCAGCGCGGCCAGCCCCTGCACCGACGCCCTGGTGGGCAGCACCGCCACGGTCAGGCCCTCCTCCCGGGCGATCTCGGCGGCGGCCGTCGCCACCTCCCGCGTGCCGTCGTCGTTGGGCAGCACCGCGACCTCCGCGCCCGCCTCCCGGATCGCGGCGAGGACGGCCGCCAGCGGCGGAGTGGACCCGGGCCTCCTGCGCACCACCACCGCCCCCGCCTCGCCGAACACCGCGCCCAGCGCGGGACCCGCGGCCACCGCCACCACGCCCCGGCTGCGGGCGGGCGGATGGGTGTGCCCGGGACCGCCGAGGTAGGTCACCCTGATCCGGTGGGGCCGGCCCGCCGCCATGCCCGCCTCGATCGCCGCCCCCGCGTCGTCCACGTGGACGTGCACGTTCCACAGGCCGTCGCCGCCCACGACCACCAGGGAGTCGCCGAGCGCGTCGAGCTCCCGGCGCAGCCGCCCGACCGCGTCCGCGCCCGCGTCCAGCAGGTACATCACCTCGTAGCAGGGTCCGCCCGGCGGCTCGGCGGCGGGTCCGGGCACGGCTCCGCGGGCCGGCGCGGGGATGTCGAGCCGGGCGGGGTGGGAGCCGGTGACCACCGCGGCGAGGCTCTCCAGGATGAGGGCCAGGCCCGCCCCGCCGGCGTCCACGACCCCGCTCCTGGCCAGCACGTCGAGCTGTCCGGGCGTACGGCGCAGCGCCGCGCGCGCCTCCTCTGCGGCCTTCCCCGCCACCGCGGCCAGGTCCGCCGTCAGATCGGCCGACAGTCCCCGCACGGCCCCGGCGGCGGCGGTGAGCACGCTGAGCACCGTGCCCTCCACCGGCCTGGCCACCGCCTCGCGGGCCAGCTCGGCGGCCCTGACCAGCCCGCGCCCGAGGTCGGCTCCCCTGCCCTCGGCGGTCCGCAGCACCTCGGCGAGACCGCGCAGCGCCTGGCTGACGATGACGCCGGAGTTGCCGCGGGCCCCGAGCAGGGCGCCCCGGGCGAACGCCTGCCAGGTGGCCGCGGTGTCGGCGTCGCCGGGCAGCTCGTCGAGCGCCTCGGCCGCCGAGAGCATCGTCAGGTGCAGGTTGGTGCCGGTGTCGCCGTCGGGGACGGGGAAGACGTTCAGCGCGTCGATCTCCCGCCGTGCCCTGCCCAGGGTCTCCGCGGCCAGCCGGGACCAGCGTCGCACCGCCGGCGCGTCGAGAACCTGCAACATGCCCGCCCTCCTGCTCGTCCCCGCGGATCGCGGAGGCTGCCCATCCGGGATGCGCTACGGTTGTCCTGGAGATTATCTCCGTTCGACCAGGCGTGACGGCTCCTGTTGGCACGCACGGCCGGACATCGGATATCCTCGTGTGGCCAGCCGGTCGTCCCGGCGTGCCCGATGACCGCCCGCTAGCGAGGCGGATCGAGCCTCTCTACCGATCTAAGGAGCGAATCGTGGCTTCCGTCTGCGACGTCTGCGCTAAGAAGCCGACCTTCGGCAACAACATCTCCCACTCGCACCGCCGCACCCGCCGCCGCTGGAACCCCAACATCCAGACCGTGCGCGCAGTGGTGAACGGCACGCCGAAGCGGATGAATGTGTGCACCTCCTGCATCAAGGCCGGCAAGGTCGCCCGCTAGTCGGACCTCCCGCGCAGCCCGTCGTACCCGTCGAGGGAACGGCGGGCTGCCGCCTTTTCCAGGTCCGCCCGGCACGGCCCGCCGGGCCCCGCCGCGGCGGTGCCGCCTCACCCGGACCCGGCACGGCCCGCCGCGGAGCCGGGGCCGAGGGAAGCGGGTCCGGGCGGGAGCGGCGGCCGGGGCGTCAGCGCCAGAGCCAGCCGTGGTCGACGGGGCCGATGCCCGCGCCCAGCGGGAACCCCCGGGCGATCGCGCCCGTGACGTACTCCTTGGCCCTGCCCACCGCCCCCGGGACGTCCTCGCCGAGGGCGAGGTGGGAGGCGATGGCCGAGGCCAGCGTGCAGCCGGTGCCGTGGGTGTGCCGGTTGTCGTGCCGCTCGGCGGTGAAGCGGAACTCCCGGACGCCGTCGGTCAGCAGGTCGACCGGCGCGCCCGGCAGGTGACCGCCCTTGACCAGCACCCAGGCGGGCCCCATCTCCAGGACCGCGTCGGCGGCCCGGCGCATGTCGCCCTCCTCCTCCACCTTCACCCCGGTGAGCTGGGCCACCTCCCAGAGGTTGGGGGTGACGACGGTGGCCGTCGGCAGCAGCCGGGTCCGCACCGTGTCCACGGCCTCGGCCGCCAGCAGCGCGTCGCCGTGCTTGGAGACCCCCACCGGGTCGACCACCACCGGCACGCCCACCCCGGCGAGCACCTCCGCGACCGTCTCGACGAGCACGGGGGAGGCGAGCATCCCCGTCTTGACGGCCTGTGCCCCGATGTCGCCCAGCACCGAGTCGAGCTGCGCGCGCACCGCCTCGGGGGGAAGCTCCCAGTACCCCTGCACACCCAGCGAGTTCTGCGCCGTCACGGCGGCGATGACGCTCATGCCGTGCACGCCGAGGGCCAGCATGGTCTTCAGGTCGGCCTGGATGCCCGCGCCGCCGCCGGAGTCGGACCCGGCGACGGTCAGCACGCGGGGAGGGATCGAATCGGTCATACAGCCATCCAACCAGGTCCCGCCCGGGTGACCGCGCTCTCCCCGGAGGACGGGCGGGCCCGCGGGACCACGCCACGGCCCGGTCGAGCTCGGGTGGCCTCGCACTCCCCCCGCGTGGCGTGACGGGTCCAGCGGGGCCGGGCCGGGCCGGGCCGGTTCAGGTGACCGTGCACTCCCCCTGCGTGCTGTGGCAGGTCCTCGGGGTCTCGGCCCGGCCCTGCGCGGTGACGGTGAGGACGAGCCTCTCCCCCGCGTCCATGTCCTCGGCCGACTCGATCACCAGGGTGTCGCCGTCCTGCCGCCAGCCGGCGCCCTCGACCGAGGTGACCTCGCCGCCGACCGGAAGGCTCAGGTCCAGCTGGGGCAGGCGCTCGTCCGCGGCGACCACGAGCCGGGCGGTGTAGGCCTGCTGCCTCTGCCGTACGACGCCGAACCCGACCCGCAGGGCCGCGCCCGGGACGGAGGCGGCGGCCGGCTCCGCGGTGGCCGACTGCGTCTCGGGGGTCTGCTCGACCGGAGGCGGGGTGGTGGCCTGCGGGGTCTGCGGCGTGTCGTTCCGGGAACCCGTGGTGGGGCCGACGACGTGCGACTGGTCGCCCGGACCGGCGGTGGAGTCGTCGCCGGACCCGTCGTCCGAACGTGGACGCTCGGCGCGGCGCGGGGCACGGGTCTCGTCCGGCCGCGGCGTCGCGGTGGGTGTGCGGCCGGAGCGGTGCTGCGGTATCCGGGGCGGCGCCGGGGACGGGGTCGCGCTCTCCGTGGCGGCCGGCGTCTCCTCGGCGGGCGGCTCGTCGTCGGCGGGCGGGCTCTCCTCCTCCGGGGGGAGCGAGGTGGACCCGTCGGTCTCGTCGAAGGCCGTCGCGTGGCAGCCGCCCGGCGGGCACGCCGCGTCCGGCGTCGTCTCCGAGCCGCTCAGCAGGCGGACGCCTCCGAAGGTCCCGCCCAGCACCGCGGTCACCGCGGCGACGGCGAGCAGGGTCTTCTTCCCCCGCCCGGCCCGCCGGCGGTCCTCCGGCCAGGCCGGTTCCTGCATCTCGGACGTGGCCGTCCAGCCCGAGCCCAGGAAGCCCGTGCGGGTGACGGTCTCGTCCGTGCCGGTCACCGTCTCCGCCGACTCCTCGGGCCGGAGGCGCCGGCCGACCGGCGTGTCGAGACTGCGGGTCTCCTCGGGGAGCTCCGGGTCACGTTCCCGCTGTACGCGGCGAGCGTCCTCCCTATGTCCACCATGGCGGCCCATGTCGCCCCTTCCACCAGGAATTCCGACAGCACATCTTCATACCAGTTCAGTAACCCTTGACGGCAAATTTCACTGGGGTCACATCAGTGGCACGCGTCACTCGCGGAAGTGGTCCCAGCCGCCGTGCTCCACCGAACGTCCCTCGACCCGTGCGCCCCCGCCCTCGACGACCCGGCCGACCGTGGTCCACTCCGGGGGCAACGCTACGCCGTCCGGGAAGGTCGCGGCGAGCGCGTGGTCGTCTCCGCCGGAAAGGACCCATTCCAGCGGGTCGGCGCCGAGCAGGTCCGCGGCCCGGCTCAGCGCGCCGGGCACGGGGAGGCGCCCGGGGTCGAGCACGACGCCGACGCCGCTGGCCCGCGCCACGTGGCCGAGGTCCTGCAGCAGGCCGTCACTGACGTCGAGCATCGCCGTGGCGCCGAGCGCGGCCGCCTCCGGGCCGCGGGCGTAGGGCGGCAGGGGACGGCGGTGGGCCTCGACGAGCCCGGCCAGTTCCCCGGGGACGGGCGGTCCCGCGCCGAGCAGGGCCAGGCCGGCGGCGGCGTGCCCGAGCCGTCCCGTCACCGCGACGATGTCTCCCGGGCGCGCCCCCGAGCGGGTGACCGGCGGGCGTCCGCCCAGGTCTCCCAGGGCGGTGACCCCGATCACCACCTGGTCGCAGCGGGTGATGTCGCCGCCGACCACGCTGGCGCCGACCAGGTCGCACTCGTCGCGGAAGCCGTCGGTGAGGTCGTCCAGCCAGCCGGTGGACGCACCGGCGGGCAGGCCGAGGCCGACCACGATGCCGGTGGGGCGGGCGCCCATCGCCGCGACGTCGGAGAGGTTCTGCGCGGCGGCCTTGCGGCCGATGTCATAGCCACTGGACCAATCCCGGCGGAAGTGCCTACCCTCGATCAGGAGGTCCGTCGTCACGACGACCCGCCCGTCGGGGGCCCGCAACAGCGCCGCGTCGTCACCGGGACCGAGTAAAACCGTCCCTCCCTGTGGCAAGCGTCCGGAAATACGTGAAACAATCCCGAATTCGCCGAGATCTCCGACTGTGATGACGCACCTCCTGTTCATCACAGGGTACGGTGGCCCTTCGGCACTGATCCAATCGCCCCGGAGGACGTTATGGTGCAGGCCTACATCCTTATCCAGACCGAGGTCGGCAAGGCCGCGAGCGTGGCCGGGCAGATCTCCGGAATCCCCGGTGTCACGCAGGCGGAAGACGTCACCGGGCCCTACGATGTGATCGTCCGCGCCGAGGCCCGGAACGTCGACGAGCTGGGCAAGCTCGTCGTGGCCAGGATCCAGGGAGTCGAGGGGATCACGCGCACGCTCACGTGCCCCATCGTCCACATCTGAGCGTCACGGGGAGCCGAGCGTCACGGAAGGTCTGAACGTCATCGGGGGTTCCGGCGCCGCGGGAGAACCGGGCGTCGCCGAAGGTCCAGGGCTCTCGGGGGGCCCGTACGGCACGGGGAGCACGAGCGTCATGAGGGGTCCGGGCGTCACGGGGAGACGCCGGACGCCGTTCCGGTCCGCCCGCTGGGCCGCCTCCGCCTGCGCCCTCCTGGCGCTGGCCGGGTGCGGCGGCCCGGTCCGGGTGGAGCCTCCCGCCCCGCAGGGCGAGGCCGCCGCCGGATGCCGGGCACTCGGCGGGCGGCTCCCCGCCGATCTCGACGGCGCGGAGCGGACGGAGTCGGAGCCCGCCTCGCCGTACGTCGCGGTCTGGGGCGGCGGCGAGATCGCACTGCGCTGCGGGGTGCCCAGGCCGCCGTCCATGTCGGCCACCGCCGAGGTGCCGGAGATCGACGGGGTGGCGTGGTTCTCCGACCCGGCCCGGCCCCTGCTGTTCACCGCGATCGGCCGGGAGGCGTACGTCGAGGTGACGGTCTCCCGCAAGCACGTGCCCGAGAGCGTTCTCGTCGACCTCGCGGCCCCGATCAAGGCGGCGCTGCCCCAGACCGGGTGATTCGTACCGGGGCCGCGGGCCCCTTCGCCCCTCACCCCTCGCCCTCGCCCCTCACCCCTCGCCCGTTCTCCCGGAGGCCGGAAGCCTGGAGGCCGTGAGCGGGAAGAGGTGCCCGGCCACGCGGGGGACGCCCGCGCGGACCGCTTAACCCGACCCGAAGCGGGCATCCAGCACGAATGTGGGGAAAAGCGGTATTCGAAGGACTGGTGGCAGGGGCGGCCGGCGCGGTCGCCATGACCCTCGCTGAGAAGGTGGAGCAGCGCCTCACCGGCCGGCCCGACTCCCACGTGCCGGCCCGGGTGCTGGAGCGGCTGACCGGGCTGCCGGAGGCGCCCGCCCGGCAGCCCGTCCCGCTCGATCTGGCGATGCACCTCGGGCAGGGATGCCTGCTCGGCGCGTTGCGCGGCGTGATGGCGACCGCCGGGCTGCGCGGCCCGTGGTCCTCGGCGATGTTCTGGGTCGTACGGCTCACCAACGACCAGACGCTGGAGAACGCGACCGGCGCGGGCGCCCCGCCGTGGACCTGGCCCCGGCGCGAACTCGTGGTGGACCTGCTGCACAAGGGCGTCTACGCCTTCACCACCGGGATCGTCGCCGACCGGCTCGCCGAACGGCACGGCCTCGGCCCCGGGCAGGTGCACGCCAACATGGCGCCTGGCCGGATCGCGGGCGTGGGCCCGCCGCCCAGGGGACGGCGGACGCTCGCCCGGGGGTGACACGGGGCCGGACCGGCGGTGCGGGACCGTACCCCGGGCCGGACCGGCGCGGGCCGACGACGCGGAGCCGGACCGGTGCGGATCGGCGGGGCGGGGCCGTGTCCCGGGCCGGGTCAGCGCAGGCCGGTGGCGCGGTGCAGGGCGAGCTGGATCAGCCGGTCGACCAGTTCGGGGTAGGAGAGCCCGCTGGCCGCCCACAGCCGGGGCGCGACCGACGTCGCGGTGAAGCCGGGCATGGTGTTGATCTCGTTGACGAGCAGCCGGCCGTCCGGGGTGTAGAAGAAGTCGACCCTGGCCAGGCCCTCGCAGTCCAGCGCCTCGAAGGCGCGCACGGCCATCGCCCGCAGGTTCTCGGCGACGTCGTCGGGGATGTCGGCGGGCACCGCCACGGAGGTGGCGTCGCTGATGTACTTGGCCTCGAAGTCGTAGAAGTCGTGGTGGGCGGGGGCCACGGCCGCGCCCGCCAGGCGGGCCCACGGGGCCGCGGCCCCCGCTCGCAAGCGCACCCGGCGGGACTCCCGTCACCCAGACAACG
>NZ_JBEZNH010000038.1:0-79370 GCF_040653115.1 Streptosporangium sp. NPDC048047
GCCTGCTGCCCTACCGGCCCGGCCTGCTGACCCAGCAACACTGACGACCCGGCACCGAACCCGCCCGGACACCCCCGGTCTCCCCACGGCGACGGCACACGCCGCATCGGGTGAGCACCGGTCAGGACCCGGGCAGGCCCCAGGCGGTGGGCTCGGCCCGGAACCGAGCCCACCGCGACCACACGGAGGGACGACGCGAGTTCGTCCCGGACGGGGAACCGGGCCGTCCGCCGGGTGCGCCGATCCGCAGAGGAAGCGGACATCCGTGTCCCGGAGGAGACGGGAACCTCTCCACGACCGTCTGCTCCGACGACCGCCGCAGGCGGAGGCGCGCCATCCGGCGGTCAGCGTTTGACGGCGCGGAGGACGACGAACCTCGGGTCGCTCGCGACGACCTCGCAGTCGCCGAAGAGACGGCGCAGCTTCACGTGGTAGCCGAGATGCCGGTTGGCCACCACCCACAGTTCTCCGCCGCGGCGCAGCGCGGCGCGTGACCCGTTGAACATGCGCCACGCCGTCGCGTCGGTCCTCGCCCGGTGCGTGTGGAACGGCGGGTTGGTCAGCACCAGGTCCACCGTCCCCGCCGGGACACCGGACATGCCGTCGGCCGCCAGGAACGTCGCCGTGACGTCCGTACCGGCGTTCGCCCGGAGCGTGGCCTCGGCCGATGCCAGCGCGTTGTAGGACTCGTCGATGAACGTCACCTCGGCCTCGGGGTCGGCCAGTGCCGCGGCGAGCCCGATCACCCCGTTGCCGCAGCCCAGGTCCACGACGTGCCCGCGGCCGTGGAGCGGCGGCAGGTTCCGCAGGAGGAAGCGGGTGCCGATGTCGAGGCGGTCGGCGCAGAAGGTGCCCGCGTGGTTGGTGACGGTCAGGCCCGAGACCGCGCCGACGCCGGTGGGGAGCGTGTGGCTCCGCGGCCACGGGGTGGCGCTCCGGGGCAGCGAGGGGTCCGGGGCGCAGAAGATGAGCCGCGCCTTCTTCACCGCGAGCGACGTCCTGGTCGGCCCCAGGAGACGCTCGAACAGCCGGAGCGTCGAGGTGTGGATCTCGGTGACCATTCCCGCGCCGACGACCAGGGTGCCCGCGTGCACGCGGGGCGCGAGGCGGTGCAGTTGGTCCTCCAGGAGCGAGAGCGTCTTGGGCACCCGGATCAGCAGCACGTCGATCCGCTCCGGCGGCTCGTCCATGGTCGTGCGGAGCCGTACCGTGCCGGGGGCGACGCCGTTGCGGGCGAGGTTCGCCCGGGTGGCCTCCTGGGTGAGGTGGGAGTCGGTGATCTGCACGGGGCGGTGATCGGCGAGCGCGGTGACCAGGGCGCCCCAGCGGTCGCCCAGCACGACCACGGTGCCCGTCAGGCCGGCCGGTCCGCCCTCGGTCTCCCCGAGGTGCCGCAGGAGGTACTCGTCGGCGGCGTCCCAGGCGCGAAGCGGGTCGCGGGGATCCTCGGGGAAGCGGGTGAGGTCGAACTCACCTCTCGACGTGCTCAGACGGTTCATCGCCCCTCAGGCTAGCGAGTCGAGGGACGCGCGGGCACACCCGCGTGCCGGCCGGCGGATCGCGGGCTCCGGGGCCGTCTCCGGCGCCGTCTCCCGTCCGGATCGCCGGACCGGGACGGAACCCCGGGCGGGCTGGAACGGTATCCGGGACGCGGGTCGCCGCAGGCAGACGCCCAGGTGTGATTTGTCCAGCGTCCAGCGTCGCGTCCCGAGCCGGACCTTGGACAAAAATCGCTGGGGCGGACGGCCCTTCCGGTGGCAGGGTGATGAACGTGCCCGGTGGACGCATCGCCGGGTCCCGGGCGTGAAGCCCACGGCCTCAGGCCGACGTCCCGTTCACGAAAAGACTCCGGACAAGGGCGTCGCCTCGCCCGCCGGCCGTCGTGACGGAGTCGTCATCACACCGATGCCGGCCACCGGAGACGGCATCCGCGCCGGCGTGTCAGCGAACCCCGGAGAAACGGACGCCTCACCCCGGTGAGGTGACCGGATCACCCAGAAAAGGAGATCTTCATGTCCATGAGCACCCGCACGGCGAGCCTGCGCACCCGCGTCGCCGTCGTCGCCGCCGCCACCGTCGCCGCCGCCGGCCTCGGGGTCGGCGCCGGAGCCGCTCCGGCGTCGGCGGACGTCCATCGCGGTGTCGCCGGCTGCTTCGCCTGGTCATGGGGAGAGGGCAACACCTCTGTGACGGTGTACTGGCACAACCGGTGCAAGACCAAGCACAAGCTGAAGATCACGTACAAGGTCAACGTGTTCACCAAGAAGTACACGGCGGTCGTCGGGGGCGACGGGAAGGGCCACAAGAGGTTCCAGACCGCGGCGATCGTGTCCATCAAGGACGGAGGCCGCGCCTAGGCCGGCGTGACCTGCACCGGGGGCGGCGCGACCACGCGCCGCCCCCGGGGGCCGCGCCGTCCTCGGCTCCCGCCATCGGGGGCCGGGAGCCGAGGACGGGAACCGGGGACGACGCGGTGGATCCGGCGGGACCGGACTTCCGCTCGCGTCGTTGTCCTGTGTGAGGGCGTCACGTAAGTTCCGGCTATGCGTCGTCGATAGCCAGGGAGAGAGCGTGTCCGACCTCGTCGCGCCCCAGCTCGTCGTCAACAGCCGGATGATCTACTTCGGGTGGGTGCCCGCCGACCCCGACGCCGTCGCGGCTCTCGTGCCCGACGGTTTGAAGCCGATGGCCGACCGGCAGGTCTTCATGAACCAGTACGTCGTCGACCGGCCCGAGCAGACCTCCGGGTTCGGCGCCTACTCGCTGACCTACATCGGGCCGGACCTGGAGGACGCCTACGCGCCCGACGGCGTGACCCCCGGCCGCTGGTGGACGCACTACTTCAACTCCAGCCCGGTGGTGCGCGGGTACGCGGTCGCGCGCGGGGTGCCGGCCACCCCCGGCCGCACGACGATCGAGGTCGAGGGGGACACGCTGGTCGCGACGACCGAGTCCGACGGTGTGCCGGTGATCCGTACGACCGCGCGGGTCGGGCGGACCGGCGCGGCCGTCAACCGCGGGCAGTTGCGGTACATCACCGAGGTCGGCGGGCGGCGGATCGGCGGGAACTATCCGTTCGTGGCGGAGCCGGTCGACCCGTTCGAGGTCGTCTCGCTGGAGTTCCTGGATCCGGGCCACCCGGTCCACGCGCTCCGCCCGGCCGATCCGCTGCAGATCGTGTGGGGGTTCTACTCGCCCCGGTCCTCCTTCGCCTATCCGGGCGGCGAGTCGGTGATGGACTGACACGGGCGGTCGCCCGGCGTCGTGTCCGTCTTCGGACAGGGTGCCGCCCGCGCCGTACGGTGACCCGGCCGTACGGCGCGGGCGACGGACGCCGGCGGGGCGTCACCGGAGGCCGTGGTAGGCCACGTTCACGGCCAGGGCGGCCACCGCCACCGCGAAGAACACGGCCCAGAGGCCGAGGCGGCGGTCGCCGACCCGCAGGTGGGCGGCGAGCGCGCCGAGGAAGTACAGCACGAGCCCGGCGGCGGCGAGCGTGCCCAGCACCGGCACGGCGATCCCGGCCAGCAGCCCCAGCGAGCCCGCCGCCAGCAGCAGGCCCAGCGGAAGCACCCAGGACCGGGGGACCCGGACCCTGTCCGCCTGCGCTTTGGGATAGTCGTGGCCGATGATGTCGGCGACGGCGGTCATGCCGTTGAGGGCCGCGGCGAGGATGGTGACCGCGAGGTAGGCGGCGAACATGAGGGTCTCCTGATCCGTGGGAACGACGGTTGTCCGCTCCACGGACGAGGCGGCCCTCCGGGAGGTGACAGCGCCCCCGTGTGATGTGGGTCACGGTGCGACGCCGGTCAGCTTCTCCGGGTTGCTGACCACGTGCACGGCCGCGACCATCCCGTCCCGCAGGTGCAGCGTGATCGCCAGCAACGGCGTGCGCCCCGCGTGGACGACGATCCCCGGCCCGCCGTTGACCTGGAGCACCCGGCTGTGCGAGCCGTACGGCCTGCGCCTGGAGAGGACGGCGACCGCCCGGGCCACGTGCTCGCGCGTGCGGATCACCTTGCGGGGCGCGCCGGTGAGGCCGCCGCCGTCGCTCGTCATCGTCACGTCCGGCGCCAGCACCTCCATCAGGGCGTTCAGGTCGCCGCCGTCGCAGGCGGCCAGGAACCGTTCGGTGACCCGCCGCCTGGTCGCCTGGTCGGCGTCGTAGCGGCGGCGGCCCGCCTCCACCGCCTTCCTGGCGCGGTGGGCGATCTGCCGAACCGCCACGTCGCCGCGTCCGACGAACCGCGCCGTCTCGGCGTGGCTGTAGCCGAAGACCTCGCTCAGGACGAACACCGCGCGTTCCATGGGTGACAGGGCCTCCAGCACGAGCAGCATCGCGGTCGACACCGATTCGGCGAGCACCGCGTTCTCGGCGACGTCGGGGGAGGTGATCATCGGCTCGGGCAGCCACGGCCCGACATAGGACTCCCGTCGCACGCGCGCGCTGCGCAGCCGGTCGATCGCCAGCCGGGTGGCCACCCGGACGAGGTAGCCCTCGGTGTCCGCGACGGCGGCCACGTCGACGCGGCTCCAGCGCAGCCAGGCGTCCTGCACCACGTCCTCGGCCTCGGTGACGCTGCCCAGCACCCGGTAGGCCACGGCGTGGAGCAGGCCGCGGTGCTCGGCGAACTCCCGCTCGGCGTCCCGCCCGGCTCCGGCTCCGGCTCCGGCTCTGTCTCCGGCCTCCGGGGTCCCCGGCCCGCGTACGGCGTCCGGCTCATCCATCGGCGGGGTTCCCGCCCGGCCCGACGCCGCCGCGCAGGAGCGCTGTGAGCCGCCGCGCGTGCGCCGCGTCGGTCCCGGTGAGGGCCGCCCCGCTGGCCAGGGCCAGCAGGTCGGTCACGGTGAGCTCCGGCCGTACGGCGCCGGCCTCCCGTGCCCGGTCGAGCAGCCCGGCGGCGGCGGAGCGGATCGACTCGTGCCACCGGTCGAACAGCTCGGTGCGGCGGCCGACGGGACCCTCCGTGGCGGCCAGGGCGAGGGCCCGTTTCGTCGAGACGTGCGTGACGAAGTCGTCCAGCCAGGAGAACAGCGCGTCGACCGGCGACGGGTCTTCGAGCAGGCCGGTTCCCCGCCGGCACAGCGCCGCCACCTCGTCGGCGTACACGGCGACGAGCAGGTCGCCGCGGGTGGGGAAGTTGCGGTAGAGGGTGGCGTTGCCGACGCCGGCCCGCCGCGCCACCTCGTCCAGCGCGATCTCGTCCGGCGCGGTCCCGGAGCCGGACTCGGCGATGAGCTCGCGCGCGGCGGCGAGCAGCAGGGCGGCGTTGCGCGAGGCGTCCGCCCTGCGAGGCCGGTTCGCATCGGCCTTGGACGCCGATCCGCCGGTGCCGGGTGCCATCCGCCGCTCCGTCCGCTTGCCGTCCGGGGAACTCCCCGCTTATCGTAGCGCCCCTAAACGGGGAGGTCCCCGTTTTGCCCGGAGACAGCGGAGGACGCCATGACCCTGACCGTCGAGGACCGCGTGACCATCACGGACCTGATCAACCGGCACGGCCACCTGACGGACGCCGGCGACCTCGACGGCTGGAACGAGCTGTTCCTCCCCGACGTGGTATACGACGTCACCGATCTCGGCGGCGGGGTGCTCACCGGGCTGGAGGCGCTCTGGGAGGCCACGCTCACCCCCGGCGTGGCGCACCCCGTCGCCCACCACGTCACCAACATCGTCCTCACCGGGACGGCCGACGGCCGCGTGCGGGCCCTGTCGAAGGGCTTCGGCGTCAACGCCGACGGGACCGTGGGCAGCGTGACGTACGAGGACACGGTCGTGCGCGGCGACCGCGGCTGGCGGATCAGCCGTCGCACGGTCCGCGCCCGGCGGGTCCCCCTGATTCCCTGACGCCCCGGGGCGTGCGGGATCCGGGGCAGGCGGGACCGGTCGCCGGACGGCGCGGCGGTGGATCGGCCCGGCCGGTGGGGCGGCGGTCGTCCGCCGTCCCACCGCGAGACGTCCGGCGTTTTGCCGATCGGAGCGCGGTGTGCCAGCGTGAGGTGGCATGAGTGATGATCAGAAGCGGGACGCGGCGCTGGCGGAAGCCGTGAGGCTGCGGGAACAGGGCGAGGCCGGGCAGGCCAGGGAACGGCTGGTGGCGCTGGCCGAGCGGTATCCGGAGGACGCCGAGGTCGCCTACCAGACGGCCTGGGTGCACGACATGCTCGGCCTGGAGTCCGGGGCCGTCCCGTTCTACGAGCGCGCCCTGGGCGGTGCGGGGTTGTCACGGAAGGATCGACGCGGGGCCTTCCTCGGACTGGGGAGCACCTACCGGGTGCTGGGCCGGTACGGCTCCGCCGTGGAGACCCTGAGCCGCGGGCTGGAGGAGTTCCCCGAGGATCCGGCGTTGCAGACGTTCCTGTCCATGGCCCTGTACAACGTCGGCGAGGGCCGCGAGGCGGTGCGGTTGCTGCTGAGGACGCTGACGGCCACCAGCGGCGACCCCGGGGTGCGGGACTACCGGCGGGCGATCGAGTACTACGCCGACGACCTGGACGCCGTGTGGCAGCCGGACGAGAAGCCGGAAGAACCGGAGGGCTGACCCGCCGGCCTCGCCGCGGGAGGCCGGTGTAGAAAAAATCTTGAAAAAGATCCGGCCGCGGTGTCGAAACGGCCTCGTCCCGTTCGAAGCGTGGTCAGAGGGCCGGAAGGAACCGAGGAGTCCGGCCTCCGGACCACACCGAAGGAGAACCCCATGCGATACCTGATCACCCTCCGCGTCACCGCCCAGCCCGCCACCCCGCCGCCCGCCGAGCTGATGGAGGCGATCATGAAGCTCGGTGAGGAGGCCACCGGGGCAGGCGCCCTGCTCGACACCGCGGGACTGGCCCCGAGCGCGGAGGGCGCGCGGGTCGAGCTCGCCGAGGGACGGCTGAGCGTCACGGACGGGCCGTTCGCCGAGGCCAAGGAACTGATCAGCTACGCCCTCTACCAGGTCAGGTCGAAGGAGGAGGCCGTCGAGTGGTCCTCCAGGTTCCTGCGGCTGCACCGTGACCTCTGGCAGGGCTGGGAGGGCGAGGCCGAGATCCGGCGCGTCATGGGCCCCGAGGACTTCGCCGCCCCGGCCTGACCCGTCCGGCCCGTCGCCCGGCCGCCCCGGTCTGACCGGCTGAGGCCCGTCGCCCGGCCGCTCGGGCCCGATCGCCGGCCGTGGCGGGGCCGCCCGATCACGCCCGTCCGGTCACGCCTGCTCCGTCCCCGTCCGCGGTGAGGATTGCCGTGGACGGGGACGAGGTGTTTGGATCGGTGACCGTGACGAGCGAAGACCCTCGCCGGGTGATCGAGGCGGTCTGGCGGATCGAGTCGGCCCGGGTGATCGCGGGACTCGCCCGGATGACAGGCGACGTCGGCCTGGCCGAGGAACTGGCGCAGGACGCCCTGGTCGCCGCGCTGGAGCAGTGGCCACAGGCCGGCGTCCCGGAGAATCCGGGCGCGTGGCTCATGCTCACCGCCAAGCACCGGGCGATCGACCTGCTGCGCCGCAGGACCCGCTACGAGCACAAGCTCCGGGAGGTCGGCCGTGACCTGGAGGTCCGGCAGGAGGCGGCCGAGGCCGGGCTGGACGACGCCCTCGACGACCACATCGGCGACGACGTGCTGCGTCTGCTGTTCACCGCCTGCCACCCCGTGCTGCCGGTCGAGGGACGCCTGGCCCTCACCCTCCGCCTGCTCGGCGGCCTGACGACGCAGGAGATCGCCAGGGCCTTCCTGGTGCCCGAGCCGACCGTCGGCCAGCGGATCTCCCGGGCCAAGCGCACCCTCGCCGAGAAGCGGGTGCCGATCGAGCTCCCCCCGCCTGCGGAGCTGCCCGGACGGCTCTCCTCGGTCCTGGAGGTCGTGTACCTCGTCTTCAACGAGGGCTACTCGGCGACGGCCGGTGACGACTGGGCGCGCCCGTCGCTCTGTGAGGAGGCGCTACGCCTCGGCCGGGTCCTGGCGGGCCTGATGCCCGGCGAGGCCGAGGTGCACGGGCTGGTCGCCCTGATGGAGATCCAGGCGTCCCGCATCCCGGCCAGGACGGGTCCTGACGGCGAGCCGGTCCTGCTCGGCGACCAGGACCGGAACCTCTGGGACCGGCTGCTGGTCCGCCGCGGGCTGGAGGCGCTCGGGCGCGCCGAGGCGCTCGGCACCCTCGGCCCGTACGGCCTGCAGGCCGCGATCGCCGCCTGCCACGCCCGCGCGAGGTCCACCGGGGACACCGACTGGGAGCGGATGGCCGCCCTCTACCGGCTGCTCGCCCACGTCGCCCCCTCTCCCGTCGTGGAGCTGAACCGCGCGGTCGCGGTGGGCATGGCGTACGGCCCGGCCCGCGGCCTGGAGATCGTGGACGGGCTGGCGGAGGAGAAGGCGCTCCGGGGGTATCCGCAGCTGCCGGCCGTACGGGGTGATCTGCTGGCGAGGCTGGACCGTCACGACGAGGCGCGAGAGGAGTTCGAGCGCGCCGCCGCGCTGACCCGCAACGAGCGGGAGCGGGCCCTCTTCCTCTCCCGGGCGGCCGCCGGTTAGGCGGGAGAGGCGATCACCTCGGTCAGCCGGGAGAAGCCGTCACCGCCGTGCCCGGCGTCGACCGCCCGCCGCGCGACGGCCACCGCGGCGTCCAGCACGCCGGTGTCCAGGCCGCGGGCCCGTGACGCGTGGACGATGTGCTCCATCCCGGCCAGGGCCGACAGGATCGCCGACCGGTCGCCCGGGTGGCGACCATCGTCGGCATGCCCGGCGAACTCGTCGATGAGGGTGGGCAGCAGCGCGCCGATGCCCTTGGCGTACGGGGCCAGTTCCCGGGCCGCGACGCCCTCAGCCGACGCCAGGGCGAAGGCGTGGACGAGGCCGCTCATGGACGTCCAGAAGAGGTCGAGCAGGCTCACGTCGTACGCCGCCGCCCGCCCGGGGTCGGCCCCTAGGTGGGAGGCGGTGCCGCCGATGGCCGCCAGCGTCGCCTCGTGCGCCCGGTAGATCTCCTCCGGTCCGCTGTACAGGACCACGGCCGCCGGTCCCCCGATGGTCGGCGTCGGGGTCATGACGGCGCCGTCGAGGTAGTCGATGCCGTGCCCGGCGGCCCACTCCGCGGTACGGCGGGCGCGTTCCGGCGTGTCGGCGGTGAGGTTGACCAGGGTCCGGCCCTTCAGCGCGGCGGACGCGGGTTCGACGACGGAGTGGACGGCGTCGTAGTCGATCACGCAGGCGACGGTGAGCGGGCTCGCCGCGGCCGCGTCGGCGGCGGTGGCGGCGAGGACGGCGCCGCGGGCGACGAGGGGCTCGGCGCGGGAGGCCGTACGGTTCCACACGGTCGTGGGGTGGCCGGCCGCGAGGAAGGCCCCGGCCAGTGCCTGTCCCATCGGGCCCAGGCCGAGGACCGTCACCGGGGCGGGCCGGTCGTGGGTCATCGTCTACTCACCCTCTTTCGCGCCGGTCGCTCCGGCGGGGGCGCTGTACAGCAGGTCCACCAGGGCGGAGACGTCACCGGCGCCGAGGCCCGCGGCGACGCCCCGGTCGAGCAGCGCTCGCATGGGCTCGACCAGTTCGGTGCTGACGCCCTGTTCGGCGCTGGCGTCCAGCAGGTTGACGTAGCCGGTCGCCTGCATGGCGAGGTTGGAGGCCGAGGCGGAGTGGTCGCCCGAGTCGATCGCCTCCGCCATCCGGGGGAGGGAGGTCATCATCGCGGTGAGCCAGGGGGTGACCAGCGGCGTGAACTCCGACGCCGGCACCTTCTCCGAGCCGGTCAGGGCCAGGGCGTGGAAGAACCCGCCGAACATTCCGTACATCGCGCTGAGCAGCGCGATGTCGTACAGCGCGGCCCGTCCGGCGTCCTCCCCGAGGTACATGGCGCGGCCCAGCGCGCCGAGCGTCCGCTCGTGGGCGTGGAAGCCCTCCGGCGAGCCGCTGTAGAAGACCAGCGATCCGGGAGTGCCGATCATGGGCGGGATCGCCATGATGCCGCCGTCCACGTAGCCGGCGCCGTGCCCGGCCGTCCACGCGGCCGTCTCCCGGGCCTGCCGGGGCGTGCCGTTGGTGAGGTTGACCACGGTACGGCCGGCCAGGGAGCCGGCCGCCCCGCCGAGGACCTCGCGCACGGTGTCGTCGTTCAGCAGGCAGACGACGACGAGCGGGCTCGCGGCCGTCGCGTCGGCGGCGGTGGCGGCGAGGGCGGCGCCGCGCGCGACGAGGGGCTCGGCGCGGGAGGCCGTACGGTTCCACACGGTGACGCGGCGGCCGGCGTTCAGGAACGCCCCGGCCAGCGCCGTCCCCATCGCCCCCAGTCCGAGGACCGTCACGGGCGCGTCGTTGTCCATGGTCATGGTCATGGTCTTCTCCGGTTCGTCGGATACGGGCCGGGCGGTCTTTCCGGCATGGCGGCCCCGCCGGCGTGGCGGTCCCGCGGGCATGGCGGTCCCGCGGGCATGGCGGTCCCGCGGGCATGGCGGCTCCGCCGGACGCCTGTGGTGCGGCGCGCGACGGGACCGGCCCGGACGTCCCGGCGGGGCCCGCAGGGACGTTCCGATCCTGGGTCGTTGCTGAGCTTTCCTCAAGTACCTACTATTTAGTCAGGTAACTACCTTTTCGTAAGCACGCCGAGCCGTACGGGAGGCCGCGGCGGGTGAAGGGGCCACGGGGCGGACCCGGAGTGCGGGGAGCGGGATGAAGAAGCGGACCTACTCGTGCGGGCTCGACGCCGCCGTGGACATCGTGGGCGGCAAATGGAAGGCGCTGATCCTGTGGGCGCTCCACCACGAGCCGCAACGGTTCGGTGAGCTGAAGCGGTCGGTGTCGGGGATCAGCGAGAAGATGCTCATCCAGATGCTGCGGGAGATGGAGGCGCACGGCCTGGTGCACCGCGAGGTCTACCACCAGGTCCCGCCGAAGGTGGAGTACTCCCTGACCGACTTCGGGCAGTCGCTCAACACCGCGCTCATCCCGCTCGGCGTATGGGGTGAGGAGAACATGCGGACGATCGAAGCCATCCCGCGCGACTGACGCGGGGTTCGGACGGGGCCGTCCGGTCGTGGGGGCGACCGGACGGCCACCGTCCTGGATGATGCCTCGGCGGCATCGTCAAGCGAAGAGTGGCGATGGGGCGCAGACGCCGCCCTTCCCTCAGGTGTCGGTCTTCCTCCTGGCCGGTGTCCGCTGGTCGGCCTCGTCCGCGAGCTGATCCTCGACGACGGCGCACCACCGGTGCCACTGCGCCAGGTTCAGATGCTCGTCCACGTCCCCCACTCCCGCCTCGGCCATCCTCTCGTGGTTGCTGGCCGCGGCCTCGTGCGCGTTGACCAGCGCGTGATGGCCGTGGTTGGCCAGTGCTTCGCTCACCGCCAGATTCATCGCTATCTCCCCCATGGTCCTCGGCCGGTCGGAGGTCTCGCCCCCGAATCCCTTCTCTCGAAAGTCGTGGCTCTGCGAATCGTCACTCATACGAGCTTGAGTGCCCATACAGCCTTAGATCTATCTGGGACTTCTCAATTCGTCAGAGGAACCGCGCGGTGCCCCGCATCCCGGATCGGGGCCGGTCTCCGGCCCGGGCGGGCGAGGGGCCCGCGGCGGGTCTTCCCGGCGTGCCGCCGGTGGCATACCCTGCGCGGCATGATCGAGGTCGAACTGCGTGACTGGCACCCCGACGACATCGGAGTCGTGCTCGACGCGTTCAGTTCTCCGGACATGGCGCAGCAGTCGGCCTGGCCGGTCGACACCCGGCGGGCGGCGCTGGAATGGATGGGGACATGGCGCTTCCGTGACGACGCGCGGGCGTTCGCTGTGGTGGCCGGCGGCGAGGTCGTGGGGAACGTGGCGGTGAGCAACATCGACGCCCACGACACCGGCTGGGTCTCCTACTGGACGTCCCCGCACGCCAGGGGGCGGGGGGTGGCGGTGGCGGCGGTGCGCAGGCTCGCGGACTGGGCCTTCGCGGAGCGCGGCCTGTTCCGCCTGGAGCTCGGTCACCGTACGGAGAACGCGGCCTCGTGCGCGGTGGCGACCAGGGCGGGGTTCCTGGTCGAGGGGGTGGAGCGGGCCAAGCTGCGGTACGGGGACGTCCGGCACGACGTGGAACGGCACGCCCGTCTGGCCGTCGACTGATCCTCGGCGCCACCCGGGGGCCGCCGTACGGCCGGGCCGGCGTCCCGTCCGGCTTCGTCCCGGGGCGGCTGTGCGTACGGCGGTCGGCGGCTCACAGCCCCTTCAGGCCGGTCAGGACCTCGCGCAGCACGCTCTCGCGGGGAAGCGCGGCGATGGGGGTGGGCGGCCGGACCGCGACCAGGCCGGAGTCCCGCAGGTCGCCGACGAGCACCCGGATCACCCCGACGGGCAGGCCGGTGGCCGAGGCCATCTCGGCCACCGAGGCCGGAGAGCGGCAGGCTTCCATGATCAGCTCATGCTCGGGAGGAAGGTCATCCTTGGGCGACCTGATCGCCACGACCGTGGCCAGCAGGTCGAACGAGGTCCCGCTGCCCCTGGTCCGGCCCCGGGTGAGCGTGTAGGGGCGGACGATCGGCCCGGCGTCGTCGAGCCAGTGATCCGTCATTCCACTCCCTTCTCCTGTTCCGCGCGGTGCCAGCCGTTGCGGAACGACGTCAGCAGGTTGCCCGTGACCGGCTCGGAGGTCTCGTCCGGCGCGGGCGGGGCGGACGGCACGGGCTGAGCGGGCGGCGCGAGCCGGGCGGGCGGCGTGGGCGAAGCGGACGGCGCGGGCTGAGCGGGCGGCGTGAGCCGGGCGGGCGGCGTGGGCGCGGCGGACGGCGTCGTCGCCGGAGCGGTCAGCGCCGGAGCGGTCCGCCGTACCCGGCGGGGGAGGCCGCCGGGGGAGAGCCGCCCGGCGTCGGCCCGGTGGGCGGCCCGGGGAGCGGACGGCTCGGCCATCAGCTCGTTCGGCAGGAGAACGATCGCCGTGGTGCCGCCGAACGGTGAGGGGCGCAGGGTGACGCGGATGCCGTGCCTGGCGGCGAGCTGGGTGACCACGAACAGGCCGAGACGGTCGCTGCCGGCCAGGTCGAACTCCGGCGGGCCGGCCAGCCGCTCGTTGAGCCCGGCCATCTCCTCGGGGGTCATGCCGAGCCCCCGGTCCTCCACCTCGATGGTGTAGCCGCGGGCCACGACCTCGCCGCCGACCCGCACCGTGGTGTTCGGGGGGGAGAAGGCGGCGGCGTTCTCCACCAGCTCGGCCACCAGGTGGATCACGTCGGTCGCGACCGTTCCCAGGACGCAGGGGCCGGGCGGCACGGCCACGGTCACCCGCCGGTAGTCCTCGACCTCCTCGACGGCGGCGCGGACGACGTCGTAGACCATGACGGGCGTCCGCCAGCCCCGGCCGGGGGCGGCGCCGGACAGGATGATCAGTCCCTCGGAGTGGCGGCGCATGCGGGTGGTCAGGTGGTCGATGGCGAACAGGTCCTCAAGGGTGTCGGGGTCTCCGGCCCGCTTCTCCATCGCCTCCAGCATGGCGAGCTGCCGGTGCAGGAGCGACTGGCTGCGCCGGGCGAGGTTGACGAACACCTTGTTGACGGCCCTGCGCAGCTCGGCCTGGCCGACGGCCGCCTCGATGGCGGTCCGCTGGACGGAGGAGAACGCCCGGCCGACGTTCGCGACCTCGGCGGTGGTCCCGTGGTCCAGCTCGCGGACCTCCGAGCAGACGTCCTCGCCCTTGCGGAGCCGCTCCACCACGTCCGGCAGCCGCCGGTGGGCCAGGTCGAGGGCGGCGCGCTGGAGGCCGCCGAGCTCGGCGGCGAGCCGGCCGCCGAACCGCACCGAGATGAACACGGAGAAGGCCACGGCCACCAGGCCGAGCCCGCCGGCGACGCCGATCCGGACCAGGATGCCGGTGGCGACCGGCCCCGAGCGTTCGGTGAGACGCCTGCTGGCCTGGCCGCCGAGCTCGTCGAAGGAGTCCGACAGCGCCCTCGCGTTCGCCGCCCAGAAGGAGTCGGGCCGGCCTCCGGCGAGGGCGGTGTGCTCGACCCGCCCGAACGCGATGTAGGCGGGGGAGTCCTCCAGCTTCCGGTAGAGCTCCCGGAACTCCGTGTCGAACTGGTCGAACCCGAGGGAGTAGAGCAGTCTGCGGTTGCTCGCCAGCTCGCCGAACCGGGTGCGCTCGGCGGCGGTCATGGTCTTCGAGGCGACCGCGCCGGAGATGAGCGCGGCCTGCTGGCTGAGCATCTCGCGGCTGCGGCCCACCATGACGACGGCGCGGGTCTGGTCGGCCAGGACGGGGTCCGCTGAGTTGATCTTGCTGTAGGAGTCGAAGGCCGAGCCGATCAGCGCGTTGTAGGCGTCCAGGGTCGCCAGGCGGGTGGCGGTGCGGGTGTCCACCCCGCTCCTGATCTCGGTGAGCCGGTCCAGCGCGGTCCTCAGCCGGCCGATCCGCTCCCACACCGCGGGGAGCGTGTTGTCCGCGAGGAGGGGCGCCAGTCGCTCCAGTTCGGCCCGTGCGGCGTTGGTACGGCTCCGCTGGGCGTCCAGTTCGGCGCGGGAGCCGCTGCCGCCCAGGTAGGCGAGGGAGAGCATGCGTTCGTGCTGGAGCGTGGTGGTCAGCGCCCGGGTGGGGACGACTCCGTACTCGTAACCCTTGCCGGTCCGCAGCAGTTCCAGGCCGCTCTGCAGGGTGAGGGCCGCCGCAAATCCCCAAATTGCTACAAGCGAGACAATTGGTACAAGTAGCAGGGTAAAGATCTTGACCTTGATCGAAGGTTTGCGGTCGCCCATCAGACCTCGCATTACGGATATGGGCTGTCAGCAGTGGCGAAACCCTAGCAACGGCTGTCTTCCGCGACCAGAGATGCGAGTGATTCGTATCCGGCTCGTATTTGCGCTCCGGGGAAACCGGGGATCTTTTCCGCCCCGGGGCGCCCCCCGGGGGCGGGCCGTCCGTCTCCGAAGGTCGATTGGACACGCTCTGTCTGGTTGTCAGACAATGTGGGACATGAAGCTCGCCGTGGTCGGAGCCGCCGTCCTGTGGGGGACCGCGGGCACCGCCGGACTGCTCGCCGCCGGGGTCCATCCCGTCTCCCTGGCCGCCGCGCGGCTGGTCGTCGGAGGTCTGGTCCTCGCGGCCGTGGCCGGGCCCGCCGTACGGTCCCTCCCGCACCGGGGCCTGCTCGTGGCGGCCGCCCTGGCGGTGGCCGCCTACCAGCTCTGCTTCTTCGCCGCGGTCGGCCGGACCGGGGTGGCCGTCGGCACCGTGGTCGCGATCGGCAGCGGCCCGGTCTTCGCCGGGCTGCTGACCTGGATCCTCGACCGGACCCGGCCCACCCGGCGGTGGGCCGGAGCGACCGCGGCGGCGGTCGCCGGCTGCGCCGTGCTGACGGGCGGAGGCGGCGAGGTGCGGGCCGACGGGGTCCTGCTGGCGATGCTCGGCGGCCTGCTGTACGCGTTCTACGTGGTGGCGGCGGCCCGGGTGATCGGCGCCGGTGGCTCCTCCGACACCGTGATGGGGGCGATGTTCGGCGGCGCGGCGGTCGTGATGCTGCCCGTCCTGCTGTGGACGGGCGCCGGCTGGCTGACCGAGCCGCGCGGCCTGCTCACCGCCCTCTACCTGGGCTGCGTCACCACCGCGCTGTCCTACATCCTGTACGGCAGGGGCCTGCGCACCACCCCCGTCGCCACCGCGGCCACCCTCTCCCTCGCCGAGCCCGCCGTCGCGGCCCTGCTCGGGGTCGCGGTCCTCGGGGAGCGGCTCACCCTCCAGTCGGGGGCCGGTCTGGCGCTGCTCGGCGTGAGCCTCGCCGTGGTGGCGCTCCCCGAGCGGCGGCGGCCCGGCCGCGAGGACCCGGCGGCGGCAATAGGGTCGTCGGCGTGACCGTTCCGCTCCGTCCCGTCTCCGCCGTCGAGGCCCTCGCCGACGCCCTGCGCCGCCGGGTGCTCTCCGGCGAGCTGGCTCCGGGCACCCCGCTGCCGGAGCAGGAGCTGTCCGCCGCGTACGGCGTGGCCCGGCCGACCGTCCGCGAGGCGCTGGCCGTACTCGTCCATGAGGGTCTGCTGCGCAGGGAGCGGCACCGCAGCGCGCAGGTGGCCGAGGTGACCCTGGCCGACCTGGACGACCTGATGTTCGTCCGGCGCCCGCTGGAGGACCTGACGGCCGTCGCGCTCGCCGGGCGGCGGGTCGCCGCCGCCGACGCGGCGCTGGACCGGATGGCGGGGCTGCCCGCCGGCGCCCCGTGGTCCGACGTGGTGGCCGAGCACATGGCCCTGCACCAGGCGATGGTCGTCGCGGTGGGCAGCCCCCGGCTGGAGCGCCTGTACGGCGCGCTGGCCGCGGAGACCCGGCTCGGCCTGGTCCGGCTGCGCACCGTCTACACCGACCGCGACGTACTGGTCGCCGAGCACCGCGAGCTGCTCGACGCGGTCGCCCGGGGCCCGGCCGACGCCGCCCGGCGCGCCGTCGCCGCGCACCTGGACCACGGCTGGGGCGAGGGTTGACGGGCCGCTGAGACGTCCCCGCCGGGCCCGTCCGGGCCGGGGATGACAGGCGGGTGACTCGCCCGGCTCGCACGTTTCTATTGCACCGGGTGCCCGGCAGTCGTCAGAATCGCGGCCATGCACGGCGACTCAGTGCCGGACTCCTACGTGTACGTCACCGAAGAAGGCGTTGCCTGCCACTACGTGGACGGCAGCGTCGCCGCCCTCGCGTGGGAGGACCTCGCCGAGGTGCGGATCGAGGGCGGCTCGGACGCGGACATCCTGTACATCCTGCTCGACCACGACGGCCAGAGCTGCGTGGTGCCCAGGTCGGCGGTCGACGCCGCCTTCCTCGCGCGTCTGCGCTACCTGCCCGACTTCGACCCGGAACGGCTCGGCGCGGCGGCGGACGCCTCCGGCGGGGAGTCCGTGGTCGTCTGGCGCAGTCCGGAGCCTCCGGCCCCGCTGCCCGACTTTGAATACGACTAAATCACCATTTTTCAGAAAAAGTACCTCAGAAAACCTGCATGTTTGGACCGTTCCGTCAAGATGACGATGTCTCCTGACTTCGGCCGGTAGTGGACACTGAGCTGCTATTCCCCTGCTCAATGGCGATCTCTAGGATTTCCCTGGAATATCCGCGCTGCCGGTGCATTCGGTAATGCTGTCAACCAAGGAAACGCGATGGGCGTCCCGTTACGGTAACGCCTAGGGCATCCGGGTGGGGTTGGTATGAGGGTGGGGACAGCAGAGCCCGCCACAGGGCTTCTGGATGATGTCGCACGCAGTGCTCCGAGCATCTGGACGCGCTCCTACGCGCGGGTCCTGCTGGCGGGAGACGTCACCTGCGCCGTGGTCGCCTGCGAGACGGTCCTCGGGATCCGTCTGTGGTTCGGCGCGTTCATCCCGAGGACGGAGGCGCTGCTGGGGCTCGGCCTGGCCCTGGCGTGGCCGTTCTCGCTCGCGATCGCCGGCGCGTACCGAAGACGCGCGCATGGCGAGGGAACGGAGGAGTTCCGGGCGGTTTTCGACGGAGGCGTGGGACTTACCGCCGCCGTGGCCATCGGCGCATACGCGACACAGACGACCATCGCCCGGAGTTTCGTCATGGCGATGTTCCCGCTCGCCCTTCTCCTGACGATTCTCTTCCGATATCGCATGCGCAAACGGCTCCACCGGCGGCGCTCCACCGGCGAGTACATGCGCCGGGTGGTCGCCGTCGGCCACCGCGAGTCCGTGCTCGACCTGGTGATGCAGTTCCGCAGGCAGCCGCACCACGGCATGCGCGTCGTGGCCGCGTGCCTGCCCGCCCCCGCGGAGACGGCCGACGTCGACGGCGTCCCGGTCCTCGGGGGCTTCACCGACGTCGCCGAGGTCGTGACCAAGGCCGAGGCCGACGCCGTCGCCGTACTGGCCTGCCCCGAACTGGACGGCGCCGCGCTGCGCCGGCTCGCCTGGGGCCTGGAGGACGCCCGCACCGACCTGTTCGTGGCGCCAGCCCTGATGGACGTCGCGGGCCCGCGCATCAGCATCCGCCCGGTGGCCGGGATGCCGCTGCTGCACGTGGAGCACCCGGAGTTCGACGGCGCGAAACACCTCGCCAAGAGCCTGTTCGACCGGGCCGGCGCCGCCGCGGCCCTGCTGCTGCTGGCCGTGCCCATGCTCGTCATCAGCGTCCTGATCCGGGCGACCAGCCCGGGACCGGCGCTGTTCCGGCAGGTCAGGGTGGGCAGGGGCGGGCGGGAGTTCAGCGTGGTGAAGTTCCGCACCATGGTGGTGGACGCCGAACGCCGCAAAGTGGAGCTCACCTCGCACAACGAGTTCGACGGCGTGCTGTTCAAAATACGGAACGATCCAAGGATCACCCGGGTCGGCGCGTTCCTGCGCCGCTACTCCCTCGATGAGCTGCCGCAGCTCCTCAACGTGCTGCGGGGGGAGATGTCGCTCGTCGGGCCGCGGCCCCCGCTGCCCGACGAGGTCGCCCAGTACGGCGCCGACGTCCGCCGCCGCCTGGTCGTCCGGCCCGGCATGACCGGCCTGTGGCAGGTGAGCGGCCGCTCCGACCTGAGCTGGGAGGAGTCGGTCCGCCTGGACCTGCGCTACGTCGAGAACTGGTCGCTCATGCTCGACCTGCAGATCCTGTGGAAGACCTGGAGCGCCGTCACCGGCGGAGAAGGAGCCTACTGACAGTGAAAGCACTCCTGCTCGCCGGAGGGTCGGGCACCAGGCTGCGGCCGATCACCCACACCTCCGCCAAGCAGCTCGTCCCGGTCGCCAACAAGCCCGTCCTGTTCTACGGGCTGGAGGCCATCGGAGCCGCCGGGATCCGCGAGGTCGGGATCGTCGTGGGCGACACGCAGGCCGAGATCGAGGCGGCGGTCGGCGACGGCTCGGCGTTCGGCCTGGAGGTGACCTACCTGCGGCAGGAGGCGCCGCTGGGCCTCGCCCACGCCGTGCTGATCGCCCGCGACTACCTCGGCGGCGACGACTTCGTCATGTACCTCGGCGACAACTTCGTCGTCGGCGGCATCGACGACATCGTGGCGCGGTTCACCCGCGAACGGCCGGACGCCCAGATCATGCTCACCCGCGTCGGCGACCCCCGGCAGTTCGGCGTGGCCGAGCTGGACGCCACCGGCCGCGTCGTCGGGCTGGAGGAGAAGCCCGCCGACCCCAAGAGCGACCTCGCGCTCGTCGGCGTCTACCTCTTCACCCCCGCGATCCACGACGCGGTGGCCGGGCTCAAGCCGTCGTGGCGGGGCGAGCTGGAGATCACCGACGCGATCCAGTGGCTGATCGAGGAGGGAAGGCGCGTCTCCTCCACCGTCATCACCGGCTACTGGAAGGACACCGGCAACGTCACCGACATGCTGGAGGTCAACCGGCTGGTCCTGGAGTCGCTGGAGCCCCGGGTGGACGGCCGGGCGGACGCCGCCAGCGAGCTGATCGGCCGGGTCGCCGTCGAGGCGGGCGCCGTGGTGGAGCGGTCGCGCATCGTCGGCCCGGCCGTCATCGGCGCCGGGACCCACGTCGTGGACAGCTACGTCGGCCCCTTCACCTCCATCGCGGCCGGCTGCCTGATCTCCGGCAGCGAGATCGAGTACTCGATCGTGCTGCCCAGGTCCTCGATCCGCGGGGTCTCCCGCATCGAGGCGTCCCTCATCGGCCACGACGTCGAGGTCACCCCCGCCCCCGCCATCCCCCGAGCCCACCGCCTCGTGCTGGGCGATCACAGCAAGGTGCAGATAATTTCATGACAGACTCCGGTCGCACCGCCGCCCGCGTGTTCCGCCGTGTCCTGGTCACCGGCGGCGCCGGGTTCATCGGCTCCCACTTCGCCCGCTCGCTCGCCGCGGACGGCGTCGCCGTGACGGTCCTCGACAAGCTGACCTACGCCGGCAACCCGGCGAACCTGCGCGACGTCCCGCACGACTTCGTGCGCGGCGACGTCTGCGACGCCGCGCTCCTGGCGGAGGTCGTGCCCGGCCACGACCTCGTGGTCAACTTCGCCGCCGAGTCCCACGTGGACCGGTCGATCGAAGGGCCGGCCGAGTTCACCCGGACCAACGTCCTCGGCACGCAGACGCTGATGCAGGCGTGCCTTTCGGCGGGTGTCCCGCGGGTGGTGCAGGTGTCCACCGACGAGGTGTACGGGTCGATCGACAGCGGCTCCTGGGACGAGTCCGCGCCGCTGCGGCCCCGCTCGCCGTACGCGGCGGCCAAGGCGGGCGGCGACATGATCGCGCTCGCCTACGCCGTCACCTACGGCCTGCCGGTGTCGGTCACCCGCTGCGGCAACAACTACGGCCCCTACCAGTACCCGGAGAAGGTGATCCCCCTCTTCGTGACCAACCTGCTGCGCGGCCTGAAGGTGCCCCTGTACGGCGACGGCGGCAACGTGCGCGACTGGATCCACGTCGCCGACCACTGCGCGGGCATCCGCCTGGTGGCCGAGCGCGGCGAGCCCGGCGAGGTCTACCACATCGCCGGTACGGCGGAGCTGAACAACGTCGAGCTCACCGAGCGGCTGCTCGCGGCCTGCGACGCCGGATGGGACATGGTCGAGCGCGTCACCGACCGCAAGGGGCACGACCGCCGCTACTCGCTGGACGACGCGAGGCTGCGCGCCCTCGGCTACCGCCCGGCCGTGCCGTTCGACCGGGGGCTGGCCGACACCGTCCGCTGGTACACCGACAACCCCGACTGGTGGAAGGCCGCCGTGGAGGAGCGCCGCGGGGAGCCCCGGCCCGCCCTCGGGGACGCTTCCCGGGTCGCTGCCGGGGTCGCGTCAGGCGGCGACGCCCGCGAGGCTCCCCGGGGTCTCGCGGTGACCGCGCCGGGCGAGGGGGACGCGTGACCCGCTGGCTGGTCACCGGCGCCTCCGGCATGCTCGCCACCGAGCTGCTGCGCCGCCTTTCCGCCGACGGCGAGGACGTCGTCGCGCTCGGCAGGGCCGGCCTCGACCTGCGCGACACGCACGCCGTACACCGCCTGGTGCCTGACCTGCGGCCCGACGTCGTGGTGAACTGCGCCGCGTGGACCGCGGTGGACGACGCCGAGACCCGCGAGGCCGAGGCGCTGGCCGTCAACGGGCACGGCGTGCGGGCGCTGGCCGAGGCGTGCCGGACGGCCGGCGCGCGGCTGGTCCAGCCGTCCACCGACTACGTCTTCGACGGCTCCGCCCGCGCCCCCTATCCCGAGGACGCCTCGACCGGGCCGGTCAACGCCTACGGGCGCACCAAGCTCGCGGGCGAGCGCGCGGTGCTGGAGACGCTCCCCGACTCCGGCTACGTCGTGCGGACCGCCTGGCTGTACGGCGGGGCCGGCCGGAACTTCGTCCGCGCGATCCTCGCGGCGGAGCGGGCGCGGCCGGTCGTGGACGTCGTGGCCGACCAGTTCGGCCAGCCGACCTGGGCCGGCGACCTCGCGGCCGGGATCGTCGCGCTGGGCCGTTCGGACGCCCCGCCGGGCGTCTACCACGCCACCGGATCCGGCGCCACGAGCTGGTACGGCTTCGCCCGGGAGATCTTCGAGCTGGCCGGCGCGGACCCGGCGCGGGTCAACCCGGTCACGGCCGGGGAGTTCCCCCGTCCGGCGCGGCGACCGGCCTACGGAGTGCTGGGACACGACCGCTGGCGGCGGGCGGGGCTGCCGCCGCTGCGGCACTGGCGGGAGGCGCTGCGAGAGTCCGATGTGCTGGTCAGAGGCTAGGGCCGCCGGCGCCGCCCACGACGGGGAGGCCGGGGGCGGCGTCCAGGGCGGGGCCGGGGGCGGTGCCGTACGGGTCCGGAACCCGGGCGGCCCCGTCCGCGGCGGTGGCACGGTCCACGGCGGCCAGGCGGCGGTAGTGCGCCACGCAGGTCTCGTAGCGGGGCAGCAGACCCGCCGCGAGCGCCTCGGCGAGGGTGGGCGCGGCGGCGTCCTTGTCCGACAGGATCGGCTCCACGCCGGCCGGCCACTCGATGCCGACGGCCGGGTCGAGCGGGTGGACGCCGTGCTCGCGGGCCGGGGTGTAGGGCTCCGAACACAGGTAGACGACCGTGGCCTCCTCGGTGAGCGCCATGAAGCCGTGGCCCAGCCCCTCGGCGACGTACAGGCCGCGCCGCGACTCCTCGTCCAGGCGCACCGTCTCCCACCGGCCGAAGGTGGGCGAACCCACCCGGATGTCCACCACCACGTCCAGGACGGCTCCGGAGACGCACGTGAGGTACTTCGCCTGGCCGGGCGGCACGTCCGCGAAGTGGACGCCCCGCACCACCCCGCGCCGGGAGACGGAGCAGTTGGCCTGGGCCAGACCGAGTCCGCGCCCGGTCGCCTCCCGCAGGCCGTCGGAGAGGAAGACCTCGGCGAACGTGCCGCGCCGGTCGGCGTGGACCCGCGGCGCGTGGACCCACGCGCCGTCGATGCTCAGCGGCTTCATGGGCCGAAGCATGCCACGGCGGTGTAACGCGGCGGAGGAAACGGGCGAAATTCAAGGGTCCCCGCCCGCTGAAGTGATCTTGGCGAACATCGGTCGAGCCGCGTCACGCGGCGAGGGAGCGTAACGAATGACAACCTGCCGGCTGTGCGGTTCGACGAGCCTCGCCGGCGTCGTCGACCTGGGGGCGACGCCGCCCTGCGAGCGGTTCCTGACCGCCGACCGGCTCGACGAGCCGGAGCCGACCTACCCGCTGCACCTGCGGGTGTGCACCGTCTGCTGGCTGGCGCAGATCCCGCCGCTGATCACCCCCGAGGACACCTTCACCGAGTACGCCTATTTCTCGTCCTACTCGACGTCGTGGGTGGAGCACGCGCGGCGGTTCGTGGACGACGCGGCGGAGCGGCTGGGGCTGGACGGCGGCTCGTTCGTCGTCGAGGTGGCGAGCAACGACGGCTACCTGCTGCGGCACGTCGTCGACCGGGGCATCCGCTGCCTGGGCGTCGAGCCGTCGGCGAACGTCGGGCAGGCGGCCAGGGAGCGCGGCGTGCCGACACTGGAGGCGTTCCTCGGCCCGGAGACCGGCGCGGAGGTGCGCGCCGGGCACGGGCCGGCCGACCTCGTCGTGGCCAACAACGTCTACGCCCACATCCCCGACGTCGTCGGCTTCACCAGGGGCCTGCGCGCGCTCGTCGCCGACGACGGGTGGGTCTCGATCGAGGTGCAGCACCTGCTGACGCTGATGGAGCTGAACCAGTACGACACGATCTACCACGAGCACTTCCAGTACTACACGGTCGCCTCCGCCCGCCGCGCCCTGGCCTCGGGCGGGCTGGCCCTGGTGGACGTCGAGCGGCTGCCGACCCACGGGGGCTCGATCCGGCTGTGGGCCCGCCCCAAGGAGGCGGCGGGCGAGCCGTCGGAGTGGGTGGCCGAGGCGCTCGCCGAGGAGAAGGCCGCCGGCCTGCACGAACTGGCCGGGTACGCCGAGTTCGCCGACCGGGTGGCCCGCGTCCGGCGCGACCTGCTGGGGTTCCTGCTGCGGGCCGCGGAGGAGGGCCGCACGGTCGTCGGGTACGGCGCGCCGGGCAAGGGCAACACGCTGCTCAACCACTGCGGCGTCCGCCCCGACCTGCTCCGCTACACCGTCGACCGCAACCCCTACAAGCACGGCAGGTTCACCCCGGGCGCGCGGATCCCGATCCACCCGCCCGAGCGGATCGCCGAGGACCGGCCCGACTACGTGCTGGTCCTGCCGTGGAACCTGCGCGAGGAGCTCACCGGCCAGCTGTCCTTCGTCGGCGAGTGGGGCGGCCGGCTGGTCTTCCCCATCCCGAGACTGGAGATCGTCGAGGTGAAGCCGTGAAGGTCGTCCTCTTCTGCGGCGGGTACGGCACGCGGATGCGCAGCGGGACCCCCGGTGACGTGCCCAAGCCCATGCAGCTCGTGGGCCCCCGCCCGCTCATCTGGCATGTGATGCGGTACTACGCGCACTTCGGGCACACCGAGTTCGTCCTGTGCCTGGGCTACGGCGCGCACCACATCAAGGACTTCTTCCTGAACTACGAGGAGACCACCTCCAACGACTTCGTGCTGCGCGGCGGCCGGGTCGAGCTGCTGTCCACCGACATCTCCGAGTGGTCGATCTCGTTCGTGCAGACCGGCATCGACTCGCCCATCGGCGAACGGCTGCGCCGGGTCCGCGACCACCTCGGCGGCGACGACATGTTCCTCGCCAACTACGCCGACGTCCTCACCGACGCGCCGCTGCCGGAGATCATCGACCGCTTCGCCGCCTCCGGCGCGGGCGCCTCGATGATGGTCGTCCCGCCCTCGGACACCTTCCACTGCGTGGAGCTGGGCGAGCGCGGGCTGGTCGGCGGCATCACCCCGGTCAGCCGGATGCCGCTGTGGGTGAACGGCGGGTACTTCGTGCTCCGGCAGGAGGTCTTCGACCACATCCCGCCGGGCGGCGACCTCGTCACGGACGGCTGCGCCGAGCTGGCCAAGCGCGGCCGGCTGCTCGCCTACCCGCACCGCGGCTACTGGCGGCCGACCGACACGGTGCGGGAGCGGGTCGCCCTGGACGAGGCGTACTCGCGGGGCGAGCGGCCGTGGGCGCTGTGGGAGCGCGAACCCGGCACGCCGCCGCCTCCGCCGGGAACGGTCCCACGGGCCGCGGCGGCCGTACCGGCGGGGGTCGGAGCCACAGCCGGTACGGCCGCCGAGGCCCCGGAGGGACCGGCTGCCCGAGCCGTACCGGAGGCGCGGACCCCGTGATCGGATTCCGGACGCCGCCGGGCCACGGCGAGATCGCCCTGCTCGCCGCGCACTGCGACGACCTCGCCATCGGCGCCGGCGGCACCCTGCTCACCCTCTGTACGGCCCGCCCCGGCCTGCGGGTGGACGCGCTGGTGCTCTCCGGCGGCGGCACCGAGCGGGAGGACGAGGAGCACGCCGCCCTCGCGGCCTTCTGCCCCGGCGCGGACCTGCGGCTGACCGTGCTGAAACTGCCCGACGGGCGGCTGCCCGCGTACTGGGACGAGGCCAAGGACGCGGTCGAGGACCTGCGCGCGAGGACCGACCCCGACCTGCTGTTCGCGCCGCACCCCGGCGACGCCCACCAGGACCACCGGGGCCTGGCGAAGCTCGTGCCCACGGCCTTCCGCGACCACCAGGTGCTCGGCTACGAGATCGTCAAATGGGACGGCGACCTCGGGCGGCCGTCGGTCTACCAGCCGCTCGCCCCGGAGGTCGCCGAGGCGAAGGCGTCCCTGCTGCACGAGCACTACCCCTCCCAGCGCCGGCGGCCCTGGTACGACCGGGAGGCGTTCCTCGGCCTGGCCCGCATCCGCGGGATCGAATGCCACGCCCGCTACGCCGAGGCGTTCCACGTAAACAAGCTGACCCTTGATCTGGCTGGAGGAGAGACGCGATGCGGGTGCTGCTGACCGGGCATCAGGGATACCTGGGGAGCGTGATGGCCCCGGCGCTGGCCGGGGCGGGTCACGAGGTCACCGGCCTGGACTCCGGGCTGTTCGCCGACTGCGTCCTGGGCCCCGCGCCCGCCGACCCGGGCGGGCACCCGACCGACCTGCGGGACGTCACCGCCGCACAGTTGGCCGGGGTGGACGCGGTGATCCACCTGGCCGCGCTGTCCAACGACCCGCTCGGCTCGCTGGCGCCGGAGCTGACCTACGAGATCAACCACCACGCGTCGGTACGGCTGGCCCGGCTGGCCCGCGACGCGGGCGTGCGGCGGTTCCTGTACGCCTCCACCTGCTCGGTCTACGGCGCCTCCGGCGGCGACGACCTGGTCGGCGAGGACGCGCCGCTGCGCCCGGTGACCCCGTACGCCGAGTCCAAGGTCCGCGTCGAGGACGACCTGGCCGAGCTGGCCGACGGCGACTTCAGCCCGGTGTTCCTGCGCAACGCCACCGCGTTCGGCTTCTCGCCCCGGCTGCGGGCCGACATCGTGCTGAACAACCTCGTGGGGCACGCGCTGCTGACCGGGGAGGTCCGGGTGCTGTCCGACGGCACCCCGTGGCGGCCGCTGGTGCACGCCCGCGACATCGCCGACGCCTTCGTCCTGGCGCTGACCGCGCCTCGGGACGCGGTGCACGCCAGGGCGTTCAACGTGGGCACCGAGCAGAACAACGTGCGGGTGTCGGAGATCGCCGCCGAGGTCGCCGAGGCGGTGCCCGGCTCCCGGCTGGTGATCACCGGCGAGGCCGGGGCGGACCCGCGGTCCTACCGGGTCGACTTCTCCCGGGTGCGCGCCGCGCTGCCCGGCTACCAGGCGCGCTGGACGGTCAAGGCGGGCGCGGCCGAGCTGGTGGAGTCCTACGAGCGGCACGGCCTGACGGGGCACGACTTCCAGCGGCGCTTCACCCGCCTGGCCCGGCTGGCGGACCGGCGGACGGCCGGCACCGTCGACGACACGCTCCGGCCGGTCGCCGGCGACGCGCTCCGGCCGAGGGACGGCCGCCGATGACCGCCGGAACCCCCGGGCCCGGAGCCCCCGGAACCCCCGGGCCCGAAACCCCTGGAGCCCCCGGAACCTCCGGAACCGCCGGGCCCGGAGCCCGGCGGGAGGCCGACGACGAGGGGGGGACGGCCGGAACGACCCGGACCGGCTCATCCGATCCGGCGGGACCGGCCCGGCCGGACGCACCCGGCACGGCCGGGGACGAGGGCCGGGAGATGCACGCCCTGGTCGAGCGGCTCTACCCGCTGTGCCGGAGCATCACCGGCGACGGCGTGCGCCGGACCCTGGACATCGTCGGCGAGAGCGTCCCGCTCCGGATCCGCGAGGTCCCGACGGGGACGCAGGTCCTCGACTGGACCGTGCCGAAGGAGTGGAACATCCGCGACGCCTACGTCAAGGACGCCTCCGGTCGGAGGGTCGTCGACTTCGCCGCGTCGAACCTGCACGTGGTCGGATACAGCGTCCCGGTGTCGGCCTCCATGACCCTCGCCGAGCTGCGCCCCCACCTGCACACGCTGCCCGAGCAGCCCGGCCTGACCCCGTACCGCACCAGCTACTACGCCGAGACCTGGGGCTTCTGCCTTCCGGAGGACACGCTCGCGGCCCTGCCGGAGGGCCGCTACGAGGTCCGGATCGACTCGACCCTCGCCGACGGCCACCTCACCTACGGCGAGCACGTGGTGCCCGGCCGCACCTCCGAGGAGGTGCTCGTCTCCTGCCACGTGTGCCACCCGTCGCTGGCCAACGACAACCTCGCGGGCATCGCGGTGGCCACCCGCCTCGCTCGGCGGCTGGCCGGGACCGACCCCCACTACACCTACCGCTTCCTGTTCGCGCCCGGCACCATCGGCGCGATCACCTGGCTGGCCCTCAACCGGGAGCGCGCCGGAGACATCCGGCACGGCCTCGTGCTGGCCTGCGCCGGGGACCGCGGCCACCTGACCTACAAGCGCAGCAGGCGGGGCGACGCCGCCGTGGACCGGGCCGCGGCCCACGTGCTGCGCGCCTCGGGCCGGCCCCACGAGGTCGTGGACTTCTCCCCGTACGGCTACGACGAACGGCAGTTCTGCTCCCCGGGGTTCGACCTGCCGGTGGGCTGCCTGACCCGCACGCCGTACGCCGGCTACCCCGAGTACCACACCTCGGGCGACGACCCCGGCTTCGTGACGCCGGAGGCCATGGCCGACACCCTCGAAGCCTGCTGGGAGATCACCCGGGTGCTGGAGGGCGACCGCCGGTACCTCAACCTCAGCCCGTACGGCGAGCCGCAGCTCGGCAGGAGGGGCCTGTACGGCTCGCTGGGCGGGCGCAGTGACGCGAAACAGGCGCAGATGGCGATGCTGTGGGTGCTGAACCTCTCGGACGGCGACCACGGCCTGCTGGACGTCGCGGAACGGTCCGGCCTGCCGTTCCACGTGGTGGAGGACGCGGCGCGGGACCTCCGCGACGCCGGACTGCTCAAGGAGCTGGGATGACGGCGACACGGACCGCCCCGGACGCGGACGCCCTCGGCCTCCGGGTGGGAGATCTGGTAGAGGTGCGCGGCGAGGCCGAGATTTTGGCCACGCTGGACGAGCGGGGCGAACTGGAGGGCCTGCCCTTCATGCCGGAGATGCTGGCCTACTGCGGGCGGCGGCTCACCGTGCACAAGGTGGCGCACAAGGTGTGCGACACCATCGGCCGCAGCGGCATGCGGCGGATGGAGCGCGCCGTCCACCTCACCGGCGCGCGCTGCGACGGCAGCGCGCACGGCGGCTGCCAGACGGCCTGCCTCATGTACTGGAAGGAGGCGTGGCTCAGACGGATCGACCCCGACGCCCCTCCGGAACCGGGGGCCCCCGCCGATCCGGTGGGGGCCTCGCCCGGCGCCGCCGTACCGGGGCGGGGGGACGGCTCCTTCGCCGCGCTCGGCGCGCTGGGCTCGGCCGTGCCGTCCGGGCCCGCGCCGTCCGGGGCCGCTTCGGGGCCGGCCGTGTCGTCCGGGTCCGCTCCGGAGCCGGCCGTGCCGCCCGGTCCCGCGCCGGGGCGTCGCCTGCTGCCGCTCCTCGAGGCGGCCGCCAGGAAGGAGCCGGGCCCCGACGGCGAGGAGCGGTTCTCCTGCCAGGGGACCGAGATGCTGCGCGCCGCGCCGTCCTGCCTGCCGCTCAAGGACGTCCGGCAGTACGTCATGGACGTGCGCACCGGCAACGCGGGACCGCTGTTCGTGCTCCGAGCCCTCCTCATCGGGATCTTCAACCGGGTCCAGGACCGCAGCCGGAAGCTGCCCGGGTGGCTGCGGTTCCGGGACGGCATGCGGTGGGGGTTCGTCGCGGGGCGGCTCACCGGCGCGACGCCGGGCGCCACCCTCGACCTGCGACCGGGCGAGCTCGTCCGGATCAAGTCGAAGGCGGAGATCCTCAGGACCCTCAACCAGGACCGGCTCAACCGGGGGATGGGGTTCGACGAGGAGATGTCGCGGTACTGCGGGCGGACCGCGCGGGTGCTGTCCCGGGTGGACCGCTGCATCGACGAGCGGACCGGCCGGATGCTCACGATGAAGAGCCCCTGCATCGTCCTGGAGGGCATCGTCTGCGCGGGTGCCTACACCGTGAGCTGCCCCCGGGCGTTCATCCCGTTCTGGCGGGAGATCTGGCTGGAGCGGGTCGAGGGGCCGGCCTGAGAGGGGCCGGCCTGAGAGGGGCCGGCCTGAGAGGAACAGGCCGGGAGGACCCGATCGGAAAGGGGTCGGCCTGCGAGGAACCGGCCCGGGAGCGACCCGCCTGGCCCGCCGTACGCCGGAGAAGGGCGTCGGCCGGTGGGCGGACGGTGAGAGGCGAGAGATGGAAGACGGTCAGGGCGCGGCGCCGGCCACCGGCGTCGCCCCCGGGCGGCCCGGCGGAGCCGCGGACTCAGACGGCGGCCCCGCGCTCCGGGAGGAGGTCCACCCCGGTTCGGACACTGCGGATCCGGGCGGCGGCCAGGCCGGGGAGATCGGCCGGCAGGCGGGGCGCGGGCTGCGCTGGAGCGTGCTCGGCAACCTGGTGATGAAGGCCGGCTCGTTCACCATGAGCCTCGTCCTCGCCCGCCTGCTGGTGCCCGAGGACTTCGGCGTCTACGCCATCGCGCTGGCCGCCAGCCAGTTCGTCCTCTACGTCAACGACGCGGGCGTCATCGCGGCCGTCGTGCAGTGGCGGGGCCGGCTGGAGGACATCGCGCCCACCGCGACCGTCGTGGCCATCGCCTCAAGCGTCGCCCTGTACGGGGTCTTCTGGGCGGTCGCGCCGTACTTCGCGGAGATGTCCGGCAACGAGGGCGCCACCGGGGTGATCCGGGTGCTCAGCGCCACCAACCTCGTCTACGGCCTGACCGCCGTGCGCAGCGCGGCGCTGATGCGCAGGTTCCAGCAGGACCGGCTCACCCGGGCCAACCTGGCGGGCTTCTGCGTGAACGCCCCGGTGACCATCGGGCTCGCCGCCGCGGGCGCCGGCGCCTACAGCTTCGCCTGGGGCCAGCTCGCCGGCGCCGCCGTCACCGGGGTGCTGGTGGTCGTCTTCGCCCGGGTGCGGATCAGCGTCGGGCTGGACCGCGCGGCCGCCGGCCGGCTCCTGGTGTTCGGACTCCCCCTGTGCGTCAGCCTGGGCATCGAGGGGGTGCTGCTGAACGCCGACTCCGTCATCGTCGGCGACACCCTCGGCGCCGCTCAGCTCGGCTTCTACCTGCTGGCCTTCAACATCTCCAGCTGGGTGCCCGGCCTGGTCGGCACCGCCATCCGCTACGTCGCGCTGCCCGGCTTCTCCCGGCTGGCCGAGGAGGACCGGGAGTCGCTGTCGCGGGGGGTGGGGCGGGCCGTACCGCTGCTGGTCTCCGTCGTCCTGCCGATCGCCGTGGTGCTCGGCACGCTCGCCCCCTCGGTGGTGGTCCTCCTGTACGGCGAGCGCTGGGCGCCCGCCGCCGAGGTGCTGCGGTTCCTCGCGATCCTCATGGTCGTGCGGATGCTGGCCGCCCTGGCGGTGGACATCCTCGCGGCCATGGGCGCGACCCGGTCCACCGTGTGGCTCAACCTGGGCTGGGCCGTGGCGCTGGTGCCCGCCCTGATGGCCGGCGCGCGCCTGGACGGCATCCGGGGGGCGGCGGTCGCGCACGCGGTGGTCGCGCTGCTGGTGGCGCTGCCGCTGACCGCGCTCGTCCTGCACCGGGCCGGGGTGGCCATCGCCCCGATCGCCTCCGCCCTGGTGCGGCCGCTGCTGAGCGGCGCGCTGGCGGCGGCGGTGATGACCGCGCTGGCGCACGTCACCCCGGACGTCCCGTTCGTACGGCTCTGCGTGGCGGGCGGCGCGGGAACGCTCGTCTTCGTGCTCCTCGTCGTACCGCGGGCCGAGCTGGGAAGGCTCGCCGCCCGGGTGGCCGGACCGGCGGCCGCCGGGTCCCGCCGTCCGGGCCGGGGAACGCCGGAGCACGCCGAACCCCCCGACCACGCCGAGCCTGTCCGATCATCCGGCCCCCGCCCGGGAGCGCCGGCCCACGCCCGGCCCCTGACCCACGCCGAACCCCCGGACCCCGCCCGGTGACGCCGGGCCCCGAACCCACCGAGTTGAGGAGAAGCGATGACCGGTCCCGGCACGCTGGTGTCCGTCGGGCTGCCGGTGCGTAACGGCGCCGCGCGGCTGGAGGGGGTGGTCCGGTCGGTGCTGGCCCAGGACCATCCGGACATCGAGCTGGTGATCTGCGACAACGCCTCCACGGACGGCACGGAGGAGATCTGCCGGGAGCTGGCGCGCGCCGACGACCGGATCGTCTACCACCGGCAGCCGGAGAACGTGGGGCTGCTCAACAACTTCATCGGCGCCGGGCGGCTCGCCCGGGGCGAGTTCCTGCGCTGGGTCGGCGACGACGACCGGCTGGAGCCCGGATGCGTCTCCCGGTCGCTGCGGGCCTTCGCCGAGGACGAGCGGCTCATCCTGGTCACCACGCAGGTCGCCTACACCGACCCGGACGGAACCACCCGGACCGGCGTCTACGAGGGCACCGGGCTGCGCTCCGACGACCCGGTCGAGCGGTTCGCCGAGATGCTGCGCCTGCTCAACGAGAGCCACCTGCTGATCGACCCGCTCTACGGGTTGATGCGCCGCTCCGTCGCGGTCGGCATCCCCCGGCGCAACATGCTCCGGGAGGACGAGGTGTTCGCGGCGAAGCTGGCGCTGGCCGGGCCGTGGGGGCACGTGCCCGAGCTGCTCGCCCACCGCAACTGGAAGCACGAACGCATGGGGACGATCGCCCGCCGGCTGGACGTGCCCCCCTGGCAGGCCCGGTTCTCCTCCACCCTGCAGTACCGCGAGCTGCTGCGCTGGCTCGACCGGAGCGGCCTCACCGACGACCGGCTCCGCCGCGCGCGGGCCGCCGTGCACCGGATGTACGCGCGCCGCCAGCGCGTGGTCGCGGCCCGGCGTGGACGCAGACTCGCCCGGATGGCGGCGAACCTGGTCACCTCCGGCCGGGTCGCCGGGCGTCCGGCGGCCGGCCCGCACCCGTGACGGCGCCGCCGTACGGCGCGCTTCCACGGTCCGGCGGAGGCGTCAGGGGCGTTCGGGGGCGGGACGCAGCGCCGCGCGCGCCCGTGACATCCGGCCCCGCATCGCCTCGCGCAGCGCGGGCCAGCCGCGGTGACGCTGGAACGGCAGCTCGAAGACCGCCGCGAACGAGCGGGCCGCCACCAGGCTCACCGGCCCGGCCACCGCGAGGGTGACCAGGAACGCCGGGACGCCGCCGGGCACGTGCGGGGCGACGACCAGCCGGTGGATCGCGACGACGATCGGCGCGTGGACCAGGTAGAGCGTGTAGGAGAAGGAGCCCAGGCTCCGCACCGGCCGCGTGTCCAGCAGCCGTACCAGCGCGGCCGGCCGGCCCGTCGCCACCCCCGCCAGCAGCAGGGCCACGGCGGGACCCAGCGTGAGATCGACCCAGAAGTAACGTTCCACGGTCCAGGCGGGGCCGCGCGCGACGACCAGCGCCAGCACCGGGACGCAGGCGAGCGCCGCCGCCCGGTGCCAGGGGAACCGCCGCACGCGCTCCCCGGCGGCGAGGACGCCCGCCGCGACCACACCCGCCGCGAACAGCGCGGCGAACTGCGGGGTCAGCCGGAGCAGCAGGCCCACCGGGTGCGACACGGGGGCGAGCAGTCCGACCGCCACCACGACGGCGGTGACGGCCGCGAGCATCGCGAACGCGCCGGCCCGGCGCAGCACCAGCAGCAGGAGGGGGAAGACCAGGTAGAGCTGCGCCTCCACGGCGATGGACCAGAAGGCGCCGTTGGGGCTCGGCGCGCCGAAGACGTCGTGCAGCAGCAGGCCGTAGACCAGCACCGACTTCGCGGTGGGAGTCCCTTCCCCGGGCTGGGGGACCAGGGTCCAGGCGACCACCAGGCTGAAGGCCAGGGCCGCCCAGTAGGGCGGGAGGATGCGCCAGGCGCGGCGGCGGGCGAACCGGCGCACGCCGCCCAGCCGCCACCCGGACCGAGCCGGGGAGACCGCCAGCGAGAAACCCGACAGGACGATGAACACCACCACCGCGAAGTGGCCGTAGACGAGCCAGGAGAGCCAGCCCGGCCCGGTGTCGGCGGGATAGCCGGGGAAGGCGAGCAGCCGGCAGTGGTGCACCAGCACGAACAGGGCCGCCACACCGCGGATCCCGTCGAGCCCCGGCAGCCGGCCGCGTTCCCCGGGCCGGGCCGCCGCGGACTCCGCGGACTCCGTGGCTTCCGCGGTTTCCGCGGTTTCCGTGGGGGTCGCGGGCTCCGTGCCGGCGGCGGCCTCCGAGGGTCCCGGGCCTCCCCGGCTCACCGCCCGGACCGGGGCCACCGACGCCCCGGCCGGCCCTGGCCCGGTCGATCCGTCCTGGTCGTCCCCGGGTGAGGCCCCCATCCGATCAACCCCCGTCTCGGGCGGCACAGCCCCGTTATCCGGGCCTTTTTTGACCTGTCGACGGGTCTATCGCTGTATGGTCGCCAGACGTAACATCCGGGAAGGGGGTGCCGACCGGAATGGTCTCCCAGCCGACCGACGTAACGAGGAACCCGCGTTTTCCGATTGGTGACTGTATTGTCTCGGGGCCCGGTGACGCCCCGGCACAAATAGGGGCGGAGACCTATGGATTTCTGGAAGGCCGTTTTCGCTCTGGTCAGACGGAGATTCATCGGCCCCCCGCTGCTCGCCCTGTCGCTCGTCGCCGCCGCGCTGGCGTTCAACCTCGTGCCCACCACCTACGTCTCGACCACGTCGATGGTGCTGACCACCCCCGCGACCGGCGGGACGCTCCCGGCCGACCCGACCAGGCCGATCGGACTGACCAACCCGCTTCTGCAGTTCAGTGACGGCCTGCGCGTCACGGCCGGCATCCTCATCCTGTCGATGAACACCCCCGAGGTCGCGGCCGAACTGGGCCTGGTGCAGGGCGGCACCACCGAGATCACGATCAATGACGGACGCACCAACCCGGACCTGCTGGGCATCAGCACCAACGGCCCGTTCGTCTACGTGGAGGTGCGGAGCCGGTCCGCCGCCGAGGCCCAGAGCGTGGTCCTCAAGGCCAAGCAGCGCATCCGGAAGGAACTGCTCACCCGCCAGCAAGCGCTCAGGGCCCCGCGTTCCACCTTCATCTCGGTCGTCGACGTCGTGCCCTCGTCCACCCCGGAAGCGAAGATCACGAGCAAGCTGATGGCCGCGGGCGGGGTGCTGTTCGCGGTGCTGACCATCGGCTTCGGCGTCGCGTACGGCGTGACGGAGGCGCGGGCGAGCGGGCGGCGCCGTGCCGCCGCCCCCGCGGGCCCGTCCTTCCCGACGGCGGCCCCGACGGCGGCCCCGACGGCCGGCGCGGAGCCGTCCCTGACCGTGTATCCGCCGTATCAGCCGTATCCGCCGGGGGACGTCCGCGGCTCCGCCGAAGGACCGTTCCACGACGAGCCCGCGCAGCTCGTGGTGGTACTGGACGAGGAGGAACCGCCTGAGCCTCCCGGCGGGGGCCACGCGGGCCGCGGGGGCCTCGGTGGAGACCACGAGGACTTCGCCGAGGACTTCGCCGAGGACTTCGATGGGGACCTCGACGACGACCACGGTGAGCGGGCGACGGACACGGTCGTCTTCACGCGCGCCGGCGGTCGCGGCGAGGAGTAGGAGGGACGAGCCGGTGGGGCCCCACGCCACCCGCCGCCGTCCCGGTTCGAGAGGAAACGCATGGACTTCTGGGGGACGGTTCTCGTCCTGTTCCGGCGCTGGTACGCCGCCGCCCCGGCCTTCGTGCTGTCCCTCGCCGTCGCGGCGGGCGTCTACTCGACGATTCCCACCACCTACATCTCCAGCGCAGTCCTCATCCTGACCACGCCGGTGACCGGCGGGAGCCTGCCGAGCAACCCGCGCTACCCCAACGGCCTGACCAACCCCATGCTCAACTTCGAGCAGGGACTGAACGTCTCGGCCTCGATCCTCATCGCGGTGATGGCGACACCCGACATGGCGGCCGAGCTGGGCGTCGCCGAGGACGCCGCCACCTCCTACAAGGTCACCAACGGCAGCAACAACCTGGAGTCGCTGGCCACCGGCCCGTACCTCTTCGTCGAGGGGGAGAGCCCGTCGCCGGACGGCGCGCGGGAGATCGTGAACCGGGTCCTCGCGCGGGTCAAGCTCGAACTGGCCAATCGGCAGCGGGCGGTGAAGGCCCCCCAGGCGACGTACATCACCACCTACGAGGCGGTGCCGGCGACGACCCCCGAGCCGCAGCGGACCCGCAAGCTGCGGGGCGTCGCCGCCGCGGTGGGCATCGGCGTCGTGGCGAGCCTGTGCGCGGCGTTCGGGACCGAGAGCTTCGCCCGGGCCCGCGCGGCCCGGCGGCGGGGACCGGCCTCGTGACGACCGTCCCCGCCTCAGCCTCCAGTCCCGCCGGATCCGTTTCGGAAGCGCCCGCCGGGTCCGCTCCCGCCGGGTCCGTTTCGGGGGTGCGCGCCGCCTCCGCTCCGGCCGTGCCCGCCGTACCCGTCTCGGACGCGTCGGTGCACGCTCCGCCGGCCCGTCGTCGCGCCGACGGCGCGACCCTGGTCTGCTTCTTCGTCGTGGCCCTGATGATCGTTCCCGCCCGGCTGGTCCTGCGGGGACTGCCGCTGTCGCTGACCCCGGCGAACATCCTGGCCCTGGTCGCCGCCGTCTGCTGGCTGTGCGCGCACTTCACCCTCACGCTGGGGATGGCCAAGGGCCGCACGCCGGTGCGCGTCGCGCTGTTCGTCCACCTGACCGCGATGGTGGTCTCCTACGGGTACGCCACCTACGGCTACCTGCCCTCCGACGAGCTCAACCTCGCCGACCGCGCCCTGATCCTGCTGGTGGCGGGCGCCGGGCTCGCGCTGATGGTGTGCGACGGGGTGCGCGGCGCCGACCGTCTCGACCTCGTGCTGAAGACCGCGGTGGTGGCGGGGGCGGTCATCGCGGTCATCGGCGCCTGCCAGTTCCTGCTCGACCTCGACCTCACCCGGTACCTCCGGCTCCCGATCCTCCGCTACACCTCCGAGGACGGGTTCGTCACCGCCAGGTCCGACTTCCGCCGGGTCGCCGCGACCACGGGTCACCCGATCGAGTTCGGTGTCGTGTGCGCGATGCTCCTCCCGCTCGCCGCCCACTACGGCTTCCAGGCCCGGCGGCTGGGACGGAGAGCGCTGCGCTGGTGGGCGTGCGCCGCCCTGATCGGGGCGGGCCTGATGTTCTCCGTCTCCCGGTCGGCGGTGCTGAGCCTGGGGGCCGTGGGGGTCGTGCTGTTCCTCGGCTGGCCGGCCCGGCGGCGGATCCAGTCCGTGCTCGTCGGGCTGGCGTTCCTCGCGCTGATGCGGCTCACGGCGCCCGGACTCATCAGCACCTTCTACAACCTGTTCGCCAACGCCGGCACCGACGACAGCGTCCGCTACCGCACGCACGACTACGACGTCGCCGCCTACGAGGTCTCCAGGCACATGCTGCTGGGACGCGGGGCCGGCACCTGGTACGCCCCCAAGTACCAGGTCTTCGACAACCAGTACCTGCTGTCGGCGGTGGAGACGGGGCTGATCGGCGTCACGGTGGTCGTCGCGCTGTTCGTGTGCGCGATCTACTCGGGGCTGCGGGCCCGTCACCTGAGCGCCGACCCCGCCACCCGGGACCTCGGCCTGACCCTCGCGGCCTGCCTCGTGGTCCCGCTGGTCGGGGCGGCCACCTTCGACCTGCTGTCCTTCGCCACCGTCACGGGCCTGTCGTTCCTGCTGATCGGTGCCGCCGGATCGCTGCTGCGCACCGCGGCCGGGGAGGCGCGCCCGCGCGCCTCCGGCCACGACGCGGGCCAGGACACCGGCGCCGTACGGTGGCCCGCCCGCACCGGCGGCGCCGCCGGGGAACCGCCGCGGGTGTCCGGGAGCGCGGACGGGGACGGGACGGCTCATCCCGTGCGTTCCACGCCGGGCTCCCGGCCCGTCTCCTCCAGCCGGATGAGCTGACCGGGGTCGAGCGTCAGCCCGGCGGCCGCCGCGGAGTCACGGGCCGTCTCGGGGCGGCTCGCCCCCGGGATCGGGATGACGGCCGGGGACCGGGCCAGCAGCCAGGCCAGGCACACCCGCTGCGGGCTCACGCCGAGCTCGTGGGCTATCTCGTGGAACGCCGCGTACGCCGGGCCGGGCGCGTCGAAGCGGGAAGCGCCGTCGAGCGAGCTACGGGAGACGCCGCCGAGCGGGCTCCACGGCAGGAAGGCGACACCCAGCTCCTCACACAGGCGCAGCTCCGCCTCACCGTGCCGGAAGGCGGGGGAGAACCGGTTCTGCACCGACACCAGCCGGTCACCGAGGATGTCGCGGGCTTGGCGGATCTGCCCGGCGTCGACGTTGGAGACGCCCGCCATGCGGATCTTTCCTGCTTCGAGCAGTTCGGCGAGCGCGCCGACGGAGTCCGTCCAAGGGACGGCGGGATCCGGTTTGTGCAGCTGGTAGAGCCCGATCGCCTCGACGCCGAGCCGTCTCAGCGACGCCTCGCAGGCCCGCCTGAGATGGTCGGGTGAGGCGTCGACCGTCCATGACCCGTCACCGGGCCGGCCCCGTCCTCCCTTGGTGGCGACGAGCACCGAGCCGGCGCCGTCCCCGTACGTCGCGAGCGCGCGGGCGAGCAGTTCCTCGTTGTGACCGGTCTCGCCGGCGTGCCAGTGGTAGGAGTCCGCCGTGTCGATCAGCGTGATCCCGGCGTCGAGCGCCGCGTGGACGGTGGCGATCGCCCGGTCCGCACCGGGCCTCCCCTCGATGGACAGGGGCATGGCGCCCAGTCCGACGGCGCTGACGGCGACGTCGCCGACGACTCGGGTGATCATGATCGGGTACCTCGCGGGCTCTGGGAGGACAGGGCTTCGGAGATGACGTCGGGCAGCCAGTCGGCGGTGTGTGAGAAGACGAATCCGAGCCGGGCGGCCCGCCCGTTGTCCATGCCGTAGTAGTGGCCGAACGCGTACGGCGAGGCCGCACCCCGTGTGACCCGGTAGACCGGGCGGGTCTCGGTCTGCTTCGCGATCCGCTCGCACAGCTCGACGACGTCGAATTCGCCGTGGGAGCGGGCGTTGACGGCGCCGGTGAAGTCCGCCCGCGCCGCCCAGTGCAGGAACTCGGCGATCTCGGTGTGGTGGATGAACGACGACGGGTGGTTCTCCCGGTGGACGTCGACGGCGTGACCGTCGCGGACGCGTTCCGTGTAGTGCGCCAGCCTGCCGGTGAAGTCGGCGGGGCCGCCGCCCATGACGTGGCCGGAGCGCACGCTCACGAAGGGGAAAGCGGCCTCGGCGACGAAGACCGCCTCGGCCTGCCGCTTGCCCTCGCCGTAGTTGTCCTCCAGGAAACGCGGGTCGTGCCAGGGCAGACCCGGATCCGCCGGCCACAGCCGCGGATCGACGGCCTCCTCGGGCATCGGGACGCCGGGGGCGGCCGCCGGAACGCCGTCGCTCAGGGCGTGGTCGTAGACCTCGATGGTCGAGGTCATCACGTACCGTCCGGCGCGGCCGTCGAAGACGCGGGCGGCGATCCCGGCCTGGCGGGGCGTGCCGCACACCTGGTCGATCACCACGTCGAAGGACCGGGAGCCCAGCGCCGTGGTGAGGTCCCGTTCGTCGTCGCGGTCGGCCACGAGGTGGGTGACGCCCGGAGGCGGCGCCTGCGAGCCGCGGTTGACGAGGGTGACCTCGACGCCCGAGTCGCGGAGCAGCGTCACCAGATGCCTGCCGAAGTACCGGCTTCCGCCGATCACACATGCCTTTTTCACGCCCTCAGCCTCCCGTCATACTGCTTTAAGCAGAAGTGGTCATCTGCTTAATCGGCTGTTAGGAGAACTGTTGATCGACTTCCAGCGGCTCCGGATCCTGGAGGAGGTCGCCCGGCACGGCAGCTTCAGCGGAGCCGCCGCCGCACTGCTGGTCACACCGTCGGCCGTCTCTCAGCAGATCGCCGCGCTGGAACGCGCGATCGGCACGCCGGTGGTGCGGCGGAGTACCCGGGGGACGGTGCTCACCGAACCCGGCAGGCTGCTCGTCGAGGCCGCCCGGACGGTCTCCGCCGAACTGCGGCACACCCGTGAGGAGATCGACCGGATCACGAGCGGGCGCGTCACCCTGACGATCGCGACGTTCACCAGCGGGGGCCGGTACCTGCTGCCCGCCGCCCTCGCCCGGTTCACCGCCGCCCATCCGGATGTCGAGCTGACCGTGCTGGAACGCGAGCCCGAGGACAGCCTGCCGATGGTCCGGGAAGGGCATGCCGACATCGCGGTGGCGTACCGGTTCGACGGGCCGCTTCCGATCCCGCCCGGGGACCGGTCGGGCCTCACGTGGACGCCTCTGATGGAGGACCCGATGTCCGTCGTCGTACCCGCCGGACACCGGCTCGCCGGCCGCCCCTCGGTGGAACTGGGCGAGGTGACCGCCGAGCGGTGGGTGATGGGCTGCCTGAAGACGGGTGAGTTCCTCCGCCGGTACGCCACGCTCGCCGGATCCGAGCTGCGGGTCGCGGCGGCCACCACCGACTACTTCTTCGCCCAGACACTGGTCGCCGCGGGGGTCGGGGTCGCCCTGATCCCCGAGGTGGCGTTGCACCCGTTCCCGGACCTGGTCGTCGTACCGGTCGAGCCGCCGCGTCCCACGAGGTACGTCGGCATGGCGGTGACGGACCGCCGGCGCGCGCGGCCGCACGTCGCCGGCCTCGCCGGCGCGCTGCTCGCCGCGGCCGGCGCCGCCGGTCCGCGCCGGGCCGGCGTCGAGCGGCCTGGCGGGTCCTGAGCCGGCTCCGCGTGTCCCGCCCGCGGCGGTGCGTACGGCGGAGCGGGCTCCGGGACCCGCCGGGCCGCCGTCATCCCTTGCAGGGCAGCGGGGCGACGGTCGAGGTGACGCGGTAGTTCTGGTCGATGGTGACCAGCGAGTTTCCCGACCAGTCGATCTTCGCGCAGTCGGCCTCGACGGGCCCGTAGACCCACGAGCGGTCGACGAGCCTGTTGCCCCGGACGACCAGCTGCCCGCGGGCGTTCTTGAGCTGGATGCTGTAGGTGCCGCCCATGATGAGGTTGTCGGTGACGGTGGCGTTCATGATCTGGTCGTCGGTGAGGAAGATGGGTGCGGTGATGTCTTTGGCGTGGCGTTGGTCGACGGTGTTGTGGTGGAAGGTGAGGTTTTTTCCGGTGTTGTAGGTCTGGATGCCGTCGGAGTGGTCGCCGGGGTTGGAGCAGAGGTCGACGTAGGAGTCGCGGATGGTGACGTCGTCGCCGGAGGCGCGGAAGCCGTCGCCGTGGCCGCGGACGTGGACGCGCAGGGCGGTGTACTTGTCCTGGCCGATGCCGGGGAGGGTCTGGCAGCCGGAGGCCGGTCCGACCGTGGAGTCGGCGATGGTGAACCGGAAGGTCCGGCTCCCCTCAGTGTTGATCACCAAGCCGTCGATCCGGCTGTTCCTGACGGTGACGTCGTCGGCGTTGATCAGCAGGTCGCCGGGGATGTGCACGCCGTCGAGGACGGTCCCGGACTTGGTGACGCGGTAGGCGGCGCCGTCCTCGTTCAGGGCCAGGGTCCGGAGCCTCACACCGGACGGCACGCCCGTGCACGCCGGCGTCGGATACCCCGCGCACACCCTGGGGTCGGGGACGGGGTCCGGGTCGCGCGGCGGGACCGGCTTCGACGTGGGCGTGGGTCCGCCTGTTCCGGGCGTGTCGCCAGGTCCGCCGGAGCCCTTGCCGGTCGGCTCGGGCCGGGGGGTCCTGCCGCCCGGGGAGCCGGAGTCGTCGTCCGGAGGGGACGTGGCGTTCCCGCCCGGATCGGGGGACGGGCCGGATGTGGCGGTGCCGTCCGGCTCGGGTGACGGGGAGGGCGTGACGCCCGGCCACCGGTCCTTGCCCGGCCACCGGCCTCTGCCCGGACCCCGGCCCTCACCCGGCCACCGGTCGCCACCGGAGCGCCGGGCGTCGTCCGGTGCCGGGCTCCCGCCGGGCCACCGGTCACCGCCGGAGCGCCGGGCGTCGTCCGGACCCCGGCCCTCGTCCGGTCCCGGGCTCCCGCCGGGCCACGGGTCGTCTCCGGGCCACGCGGTCTCGCCGTCCCACGGGATCTGGTCCGGCCAGTAGCCCCTGTCCTCCCAGCCTCCCCGGTCCGGCGCCGGGGTCGTCTTCCCGGGGAAGGGCCGGGGGGTGGACGACCCGGTGTCCCGCTGCTCCCCGGTCTGGGGACGCCAGCGGAAGACGACGTCCACCCAGTAGTTGTACCGCTTCGGGTTCGACCGCCGGGGGAAGGCGCTGGAGCCGTACCCGAACACGCCCGCGTCGCGCCGCGTCGTGGCCAGCGGGCCGGAGCGGGCCGGGCGGGAGCCAGCGGTGCCCACGTAGGTGCCGTGGACGCTGTGGTAGGAGACCGTGTACGTCCGCCCGGCGGCCAGCCGTACCGGTGAGGCGAAGCGGGCCTCCTGCCAGCCCGTCGCGGTCTCGTCGTCGAAGGTGACCCGTGCCAGTCGCTGCCCGCGGGCGTCCCACAGGCTTCCGGTGTGCTCGCCCTGCTCGCCCCGGGCCTTGTAGAACCGCACGCCCGTCGCCCAGCCGCCGCGGGCCGCGGTGAAGCGCGTCCCGAGCTCGACGGGTGAGCGGTCGGCGTGCGTCCCGGCCCGCACCGGGGCGTCCGGCCGCCACAGACTCGTCTCCTTCGCGCCGGAGCCGGAGCCGGAGCCGGAATCGGAGCCGGTGCCGGTGCCGGAGGTCCCGGAGCCGGACGCGCGGGAGTCCGCGTCGCCGGAGCCGGACGCGCCGGGATCGGAGGCGTCGCCGGGGACCGGGGTGAAGACGGCGGGGGCGGGACGTCCGGCGGCCGCCTCCCGGAAGGCGACGCCGTCGCGGGTGAGGGCCCATACGGCCGGGCCGGTCGCCGCCGCGAGGACGGCGACCAGCGCCGTCGTCAGAACCGGCGGTCGCCGCCGGGATGGTGCGGGTGGTGCGCTCTCGCTATTCCCCTCGTGCCGCGGGGAGCTCGTACTGGACATTCCTGTGACCTCCGCGCCGGTTCTCGCCCGGCTCGATGATGTGTCCGCTTGGTCCTCGCACAGGGGACATTGTTGCGGCTGGGGTCACAGATACGCACCGTTTTCACGAGTATTGGTCTGCGAACGGTCCGGGGATGCTCGGTGAGCGGCCATGCGGACGGCCCGGCGAACGGTTATCCGACAGGCCGGAAATGGAACCGGAAACGACATCGAAAACGGCGCCGGAAAAGGTGAACATTTCGCGCGATTTTCCGATCATCGCGCCGGCCCCCGGCGCCGGAGCGTCCGGGTCCGGGGCGGCGCCCCGCCTTCCCCGCCGGGTCAGCCCGCGCAGGGCAGCGGGCCGACGGTCGAGGTGACGCGGTACTGCTCGTCGATCGTCACCAGCGAGTTTCCCGACCAGTCGATCTTCGCGCATTCCGAGTCGACGGGCCCGTAGACCCACGACCTGTCGACCAGCTTGTTGTCCCGCATGACCATTTTCCCGCGCCCGTTCCTCAACTGGATGCTGTAGGTGCCGCCCATGATGAGGTTGTCGGTGACGGTGGCGTTCATGATCTGGTCGTCGGTGAGGAAGATGGGTGCGGTGATGTCTTTGGCGTGGCGTTGGTCGACGGTGTTGTGGTGGAAGGTGAGGTTCTTTCCGGTGTTGTAGGTCTGGATGCCGTCGGAGTGGTCGCCGGGGTTGGAGCAGAGGTCGACGTAGGAGTCGCGGATGGTGACGTCGTCGCCGGAGGCGCGGAAGCCGTCGCCGTGGCCGCGGACGTGGACGCGCAGGGCGGTGTACTTGTCCTGGCCGATGCCGGGCAGGGTCTGGCAGCCGGAGGCCGGTCCGACCGTGGAGTCGGCGATCGTGAACCGGAAGGTCTTGTCACCGTCGGCGTTGACGACGTATCCGTCGATCCGGCTGTTCCTGACGGTGACGTCGTCGGCGTGGACGAGCAGCACGCCGGGGATGTGCACGCCGTCGAGGACGGTCCCGGACTTGGTGACGCGGTAGGCGGCGCCGTCCTCGTTCAGGGCCAGGGTCCGGAGCCTCACACCGGACGGCACGCCCGTGCACGCCGGCGTCGGATATCCGGGGCAGCGGCCGGCGGCCCCGGGAGCGGGGCCGGTGGTGGACACGGCCGGCCCGGGGGTGGGGCCGCTCCTCGCCGGAGGGGTCTGCGCGGGGGTACCGCATCCGGCCAGCAGCGTCACGGCGGCCACCGGGACGGCGGCGAGCAGCCTGCCCCATCGCATCGCGTCGTTCACCTCGTCGCTTCCGGGGTTCGGAGCCGGTCCCGGAGTCGTTCCCACGATCCCGCGGAAAGATCCCGGTCACTGATCGCGGAGACCGGAAGCGGCCAGTCGATCCCCAGCGCCGGGTCGTCGTAGCGGACCGACAGGTCCTCGGCCGGATCGTGCTCGCGGTCGATGCGGTAGCACACGTCGGTCTGCCCGGTCAGCGCCTGGAACCCGTGCAGCAGTCCCGGCGGCACGTAGAGGGTCACGAAGCTCTCGTCGTCGAGCAGCACCGAGATCCGCTCGCCGAAGGTGGGCGAGTGCGGGCGGGCGTCCACCAGCACGTCGTGCACGGCCCCGCGCGCGCAGCGCACCAGCTTGGCCTCGCCCCGGCCGGAACGGCCGTGCATGCCGCGGATCGTGCCCCGGCGCGAGCGCGACTGGCTGTCCTGGACGAACGCGGCGGGGTCGAGCCCGGCCCGCTCGGCGACGACCGTGTCGAAGGTCCGGGTGAACAGACCCCGGTCGTCACGGTGCGGCGTCGGTACGAACAACAGCACCCCGTCGATGGCGGTTCGCTCTACTCTCAAGGCGTCATCCCCTTTTTCGCGGTTTCACGGTCGGTCGGGAGGCGTTCCGGTGAGCGACCAGGTGAACGATCCTGCGCCGGGCACGGCGGACACCCCGGCGCACGGTCCGCACGATCCGGACCCCTCGGCACACGCTTCGCGCGACCCAGGCGCCCCGGCGCACGGTTCGCACGATCCGGACGCTCCGGCGCACGGTCCGGAGGCCCCGGCGGTCAGTATCGTGGTCCCGGCGCACGACGAGGAGGCCGTCATCGCGGGCGGCCTCGCCCGGCTGCTCGACGGTTCGGCGCCCGGCGAGTTCGACGTCGTAGTGGTGGCCAACGCCTGCTCCGACCGTACGGCGGAAGCCGCCCGGCGGCCGGGCGTGCGGGTCCTGGAGACGCCGGTCCCGGGCAAGGCCCACGCGCTGCGGCTCGGTGACGCGGCCTGCCGTACGTTCCCCCGTCTCTACCTGGACGCCGACGTCGAGCTGGACGCCGCGGCGGTGCGCGCGCTCGTCGCGGCCGCGGCCCGGCCGGGGGTGCTCGCCTGCGCCCCGGTTCCCGACTGGGACCTCACCGGGACCGGCCCGGTCGCCCGGCGCGTGCACCGGGTGCACGACCGGCTCATCGCGCCGCTGCGCGGGCTGGCCGGGGCCGGGGCCTACCTCCTCACCGAGCGGGGGCACGCCAGGGTCTTCCCCATGCCGGACGTGATCTCCGACGACGGCTGGGTGCACGGGAGCTTCGCCCCGCACGAGCGGGCGACCGTGCCCGAGGCCCGGACCGTCGTCCGGCCCGCCCCGACCGTCGCGGCGCACCTCAGGCGGCGGGTACGGGTACGGCTCGGCAACCGGCAGCTCGCCGGGCTGGGCCGGTCCGCGGCCGAGGGACGCCTGAGGCTCGGCTCGCTGGCCGCCCTGGTGCGGGGGCGCCGGGTGAGCCCGCTCGACGCGGCCTGCTACCTCGCCGTCCTGCTCGCGGACCGGGTGCTGACCCGGGTGCGCGCCCGCCGCGACGGCCGGGTCCAGTGGGGCACGGACGGCGGCAGCCGCGCCCGCCCGGCCCGCTGACCCGCGCACCGCGCCACGCCGCGCGGCGACCGCCCGGGTTCCGCGTGCCGTGCCGTGCCGTACGGCGGTCGCCGTCGCCGGGCGGACCGGCCTCCGCGGGCCCGCCGCGGCGGGCTCAGACGTCGGGGGCATCGGGTCTCTCGGTGATCGAGTAGACCCGGGTCAGGCCGAACGGGCCCTCCTGCCGGGTCCCGCGCCCGTGCGTCACCGTGCGCAGAGGGCGGAAACGGCCGGTGCCCAGGAGGAACTCCTCCTCCGTGGGGTTGAAGTAGATCACCGTGACCCGGCGCGGGCTGCGGTCCACGCTCGCGAGCAGCCGCTCGATCACGGTCTCGAAGGTCTCCCCCCGGAAAGGGTTGTTGAGGAACACCACGCTGACGTCGTCGGGGATCCGGTAGTCGAGCACGTCCGACCGGACCAGCTCGACGTCCCGGCAGCGCAGGCGCAGACGGGTGCTCGAGAGGTTCCGCCGGGCGATGTCGTTGAGCTGCTCCGACAGCTCGACGCCGATCACCTTCCCGAACCGGTAGCGGGAGGCGGCCTCCAGCACCATGCGGCCCATGCCGGACCCCAGGTCGACGAACACGTCGCGCTCGCCGACCTCGTCCCCGGGCAGCGCCCGGCGCAGCGTCCGCCAGTTCGCCGCCGAGTAGTAGACCCGGTCGTCGCGGGCCAGCCCGAAGTCCTCCAGGCTCACGACCTCGGCGGTCCGCACGCCGTACCGGCGTTCGAAGAGCAGCCGCCCCGCGGCGCGGCGGAGCCACCGGTGGGCCCGTCCGAACCCGCCCAGCAGGGCGCCCGCCACCGCCGCCGCCGCGTCGGCGACGGCCTCCGCGACGGGGGCGGCCTCGGTGGACACGACGGTCTCGACGAGCACGCTCACGATGACCACTCCTTCGTCGTCATGCCGGTACGGATCCGGCGCCGGGGTTCTCCGAAGCGGGTCCCGTGCCGGGATCTCTCAACACGGGCCCGGTGCCGGCGTCCCGCGGTGCGGATCCCGCGCCGGGGCTTCCCGGACGCGACGTCCTCCTCCGTCCGGAGCCCGGAGCCCGGAGGTCACGACCCCGCGCGCCGGGGACGGGCGGCCTCGTAGGCGGCCAGCAGCGCCGCCCGGGAGTGCTCCCAGGACAGCGGCCCGGCGACCCGGGCCCGGCCGATCTCGCCCATCCGCCGCCGCTCCTCCGGGTCGTCGAGCAGGCGGGCGACGAGCTTGGCGAACGCCGACTCGTCATTGGCCGGCGCGTACAGCGCGGCGTCCCCGGCCGATACCCTCGCCTCCCGCAGGTCGAAGGAGACGACCGGGCGGGCCATCGCCATGTACTCCATGATCTTGTTCATGGTCGACACGTCGTTGAGCGGGTTGAGCGGGTCGGGCGCCAGGCAGACGTCGGCGGCGGACAGGTAGCGCAGCAGGTCGTCGTCGGGGATCCGGCCGGTGAACTCCACCTGGCCGGCCAGGCCCAGCTCGCGGGAGAGGGCCACCATGTCGTCGAAGGTGTCGCCCGCGCCGACGAACACCGCGTGCCAGTCCGTACGGCCCAGCTCGTCGCGGAGCCGGGCCAGCGACCGCAGCGCGTAGTCCACCCCGTCCTGCGGGCCCATCACCCCGAGGTAGCACAGCAGGTACGGTTTGCCCCGCTTGAGCCCCTCCTCGACGGGCACCTGGTGGAACCGCTCGACCATCGGGGCGCTGCGCACCACGAACACCCGGTCCGGCCGTTTCCCGCCCCGCCGGATCGCGACGTCGCGGTAGCTCTCGTTGGTCGCGATGACCACGTCGGCAGCGCGGTAGGTGAGCCGTTCCAGGAGGCGGACGGCCCGGTAGAGGAGGTCCTCGCCGCGGCCGAAGCGCGACAGGTACAGCTCGGGCACCAGGTCGTGCTGGTCGAAGACGAACCGGGCGTCGCGCCGCCGCATCGCCAGCGCCACCAGGAACAGCAGGTCGGGCGGGTTGCAGGCGTGCACGACGTGCACAGGCCCGACCCGCCGGGCCAGCCGGAAGGTGTGCCACAGCGCCGTGCCGTACTCCCGCAGGTAGCCGAGCGGGCCGCCGGTCGCGGCCCGCAGCGGGTAGCGGTGGATGCGCACCCCCTCCACCTCGGCGTACGGCTCGGTGTCCCGTTTCGTGCCCCGCGGGCAGATGACGTGCACCTCCCAGCCGGCGTCGCGCAGCGCGGTGCTCTCCTGCCAGACCCGGCGGTCGAACGGCACGGAGAGGTTCTCGACGAGGATGAGTGCTTTCCTACCAGCCAAGGCCCACGTATCCAGGGTGTGCCCGGCGCGCGGCGGCGTCGGGGAGGCGGACGAGGTCGATGATCGCGCGGTCTCCTGCTCCGGCCAGCGCGTCCAGCACGGCGGGGTCCTTGCAGCCGACGACGCAGACGTCGGCGTGCGCGAGCACCTCGTCCGCGGAGCCGCTCAGCAGGTCGCCCAGGTGCGGCAGCCTGCTGGCGATGTAGTCGCGGTTGGCCCCCATCAGTCGTGACAGGGAGACGTTGGCGTCGTAGATGCGCAGGTCGTAGCCCTTGCCCAGGAGCCGTTCGGCCAGCTCGACCATGGGGCTCTCCCGCAGGTCGTCGGTGCCCGGCTTGAACGACAGCCCGAACAGCCCGACCCGGCGGCCGCCCGCGGCGGTGACCAGCTCGAAGGCGCGGCGCAGGTGGTCCTCGTTGGACGGCAGGACGTGCGCCAGCAGCGGCACCGAGACGTCGGCCCGCCGGGCCGCGTACACCAGGCCCCGCAGGTCCTTGGGCAGGCACGAGCCGCCGAAGGCGAAGCCCGGCCGCAGGTAGGCCGGGCTGACGTTGAGCTTGCGGTCGGCGAGGAAGACGTCCATCACCCGGTGGGAGTCGAGCCCGAGCGCCTGGCAGATCGCGCCGATCTCGTTCGCGAAACTGATCTTCAGGCCGTGGAAGGCGTTGTCGGTGTACTTCGTCATCTCGGCCACCGTGATCGGCACCCGGAACACCTCGCCCGGCAGCCCCTCGTAGAGCGCGGCCACCACGTCGCCGCTCGCGCGGTCGAGTTCGCCGATGACGGTCTTGGGCGGGTCGAAGAAGTCGCGCACGCTGGTGCCCTCGCGGAGGAACTCCGGGTTGACCGCCACACCGAAGCCGGTCCCGGCGACCAGGCCGGACTCCCGCTCCAGGATCGGGACCAGCAGGTCCTCGCAGGTGCCGGGGAGCATGGTGCTGCGGAAGACGACGGTGTGCCGCCCGGCTCCGTCCACGGGGGTTCCAGCCGCCGACGTTCGGGTGGCGGGCGTCCCGGCGGGTGCCCCTGCATCGGCCGGTGTCCCGGTGACGGGTGCCTTGGCGGTCAGCGCGCGGCCGATCTGCTCGGCGACCCGCTCCAGGTAGGCGGTGGACAGGCTGCCGTTCGGTGCGGACGGCGTGCCCACGCAGACCAGCGAGACGTCGGTCGCGCCGACCGCCTCCGCGACGTCGGCCGTGGCCCGCAGCGCGCCGCTCCGCACGGCCTCCGCGGTCAGCTCGCCGATGCGCTCCTCGACGACCGGGGCCAGGCCGCGGGCGACCAGGTCGACCTTCGACGGGTTGACGTCGACGCCGACCACCTCGTGCCCGGCGGAGGCGAGGCAGGCGGCGGAGACGCAGCCGACGTAACCGAGCCCGAAAACGCTGATTCTCACTGGGGACCGCCTCCATGGGGTCGTCCGCCGTCCGCGGGCGGGAGGCGTTTTCCGCGCCCCGCACTGCTCGTTCTTTGATCAGGTGATTTTCTGCGAGCGTTACGAAGTGAAAAATGGAAGCTCTGGCTCTTATGGCATTAATTTCTCATTAATGTGCGGATTTTTCGGGTCATATTTTGTAACCCAGGACCCAGGGGAGACGCCTTCGCCGCGGCCACCGCCGAGTCGCGCGCCCGCCGCAGCGCCCGCCGGGCCGCGCTCCGGGTCACCAGCCCCTGGCACACCGCCGTCTCACCGGTCTTGGCCCGCCGCTTGTACTCGTCGTCCCCCCGTCCGAGGTCGACGCGGGTGATGCCGAGGGACGGGGCGGCGGCGGCGATCTCACGCAGCAGGATCCACCCGGGGGCGAGGCCCGCGAAGGCCGGATCGTAGACGGGGAACCACCAGTGCAGCACGTTTCCCGAGCGGATCCCGAAATGCGCGGCGATCAGGTGCGGACCCGCGTGCACCGCGGACAGGATCCCGCCGAACGAGGGGCCCCGCACCCGCAGCAGCCGCTCCAGCAGCTCGCGGCGGCCCGGCTCGGCGAAGTGGTCGCGGACGCCGGTGGCGGCGTACTGCGCCCGCTTCAGCGCCACCACCCGCCCGAGGATCTCCGGGTCGGCCGCGTCGGCGGTGAAGCGCACCGCGCCGTGGTCCCGCTCGGCCCGCCTCGCGCGGCGCCGCGCCTGCGCCATGTTGTCCCGGCCGCTGCGCGAGGCCCGGCCCAGATACCCCTCCAGCCCCCCGGTGACGTCGATGTACGGCGACGCCCGCCGCGACTCCACCCACGGGGCGAAGTCCGGGCAGCTCTCCACGAGGTGGTCGAACGAGAAGCCGCGCACCCCGCCGGTGAGCAGGGCCGAAGGAGGGAAGGACGACCCGGCCGCGAGCACCGGCCCCTGGAAGTCGGCGCCCGGCCAGCCCACGGGCCTGGCCAGCGACCCCTCGCGGTGGTGGGGCAGCAGGGCGCGGACCGTGCCGCCGCCGTCCCGGCCGACGGCGACCCGCACCTCGAAGCCGCTCGCGTGCACGGCGGCGGTGAAGCCCGGGTGGAAGTAGGGGCTGTCCAGCAGCGGGTTGGCCGCCCGCAGCGAATGCCAGGCGTCGAGCTCCTCGGCGGTGAGCGCGTCGAAGCCCACCGTCCGGACGGTCCGAACGGCCTGAGCGGCCTGAGCGGCCTGGACGGTTCGCGCGGGCGGCGCCGCGTCCGAGGGCATGGTCATCGTGGTCTCCCGTCGCCGGTCAGTCGGCGAGCTTGCGGAGCCGGCGTGACGGCAGCAGCAGCGCCATGACCGACGCCCGCGCCGTACGGCGACCGGCGAGCGCGCGGACCGCCTCGCCGAGGACGACCACGGTGAAGAAGAGGGATCCGGCGGCAGGGCCCCGGCGCCGCCGGAACAGCCGCACCCGGTTGACGGTGAGCAGCGCGGCCAGGGTGGGGTTGACGCCGGAGTCGCCGCCGATGTGCTCGAACACCGACGACGGTTCGTACCACAGCGTCCATCCGCGGTCCGCGGCGCGCAGCGCGAACTCGGTCTCCTCGCTGTAGAGGAGGAACGACTCGTCCCACGGGCCGATCTCCCGGATGAGGTCGGTGGAGACGAGCATGGCCGCGCCCGTCGCCCACGCGGCCGGACCGGCCCGCTCGTACTCCGCGGGGTCGGTGACCAGCTCCCCCAGGGTGCCGATCCGGCCCGCGAGGCCGCCGCCGATCACCGCCTCGGCCAGCGCCCGCCGTACGGTCGGGGTACGGCGCAGCGAGGGCTGCAGGCTGCCGTCCGGGTTCACCAGCCGCGGTACGGCGATGCCGCACCCGGGCCGCCGGAGGGCCTCGGCGAGGGGGGCCAGCGAGCCCGGCCGCAGCCGGCAGTCGGGGTTGACCACCAGCACCGCGTCGAGCGCGGCGAGGTCGAGCTCCGCGGGCTCCGCGGGCTCCGCGAGCTCCGCGACCCCGGCGTTGACCGCCGCGGCGTACCCGGCGTTGCGGCCGAGCTGGACGGTCCGGATCGGCAGGTCCGTCGCCTCCCCGGCGATCCGCAGCGAGTCGTCCCGGGAGGCGTTGTCGGCCACGACGACGCGCGCGAGGTTCGTCCCGCGCGCGCCCTCGGCGAGGGAGCGCAGGCAGCCCGGGAGGACCTCCGCGCTGTTGTAGGTGACGACCACCACGGCGATCCTGGGGGCACCAGACGTCATGTACGGCTCATCGCGCCGCAGCGGGACGCCGTTACCGCGTTCCAAAAAGGCGCTGGAACCCGCCCGTGAGATCCGGAGGACGCCGGGGTCGTGATGAGGCTCCGTGTGACCGGTGCCGCCGGACGCCGGGGGTCGTGATGAGGTTCTGTGCGGCCGGTGCCGCCGGACGCCGGGGGTCGTGGTGAGGCTCCGCGTGGCCGGTGTGACCGGTGTGGCCGGTGCCGCCGGGCGCCGGTCAGCCGCGGACCCGCTTTACCACCCGGGCGACCGCCCTGCGGGCGCGCAGCGGCAGCGGCGGGGTGCCGTCCACGACACGGGACGCCCAGCCCGGGTCGATGTCGTGCCGCAGGCTGTTGCGTGCCTGGAGCCAGGAACCCGGGCGGGCCCGCCCCCCGTCGCTGGTGTAGGCGCGGGTCACCCCGGCTCGTCTCAGCATGCCGAGCACCCGGCGGTCGTAGGACCCGAACGGGATGGCCACCCTCGTCACCGGCCCGCCCACCAGCTCACCGAGCAGGCGGTTCGCGCCGTCGATCTCCTCCCGCGCCCGGCCGGCGTCCAGCCGCCGCCAGTCGCGGTGGGCCCAGCCGTGCGAGCCGATCCGCATGCCCGCCGCGGCGAGCTCGCGGACCCCGTCGGCGTCCAGCCTGCCCGGTTCGCCCAGGAGCCCGGCCAGCACGAAGAACTCCGCGGTCAGGCCGCGTTCGAGCAGCCGGGGGAGGGCGATCTCCACGTCGGAGGCGTTGCCGTCGTCGAAGGTGATGCGGACGTCGGGACGGCCCGCCACGGCGTCGAGCACCCGCTCGAACCGTTCCACATCCACCCAGGTCTCGTCCTCGCCCTCGTCGAGCGGGCGGACGGCCGGGCCGACGCCGTGGACCGTGAGGTTGACGACCGACTCCACCAGCGTCCCCTTCTCCGGCCGGGGTCCCCGGCCACACCGGACGGCGGGGCGGTGTGCGGTCTTCCGGCTCCGTCCGGGATATCGGGGCCGCCCGCGTTCCCCGTTACAGACGGCGGACGCGGGACCGGCCGGGCACCGGGCCGACACGGCCGAGGCGGACCGGGCGACCGCGGTCGCCGTACGGCGTCGGCCGTCATACGGCGGCCGGCCGCCGGGCGGGCCGGTGGACCCCCGGAACGAGCCGGTGGATCAGGACGGACCCGGCGTGTCCTGGAACTCGCCGGCCCGCAACCGGTCGGCGTACCAGGCGACGGTACGGCGCAGGCCGTCCTCCAGCCCGATGACGGGCCGCCAGCCGAGCACGTCGGCGGTGGGGCCGATGTCGGCGATCCGGGCGCCGTCCAGCGGCCGGTCGGGGAGCGCGCCGTAGCGGGGACGCGCCACGCCGCCGGTGATCCGGACCAGCAGTTCGGCGGTGTCGCGGATGGTCGTCCTCGTGCCCGAGCCGACGTCCAGGCTCCGGCCGGCCGCCTCCGGGGTCGCGGCGGCGGCCATGAACGCCTCGACGACGTCGTCCACGTGGATCCAGTCGATCTCGCGCTTGCCGCTGCTCAGGGCCGGCTCCCGCCCCCGCAGCAGCGACAACGCCATGTACGGCACCAGCCGGGCGAGGTTCCGCTCGCCCTGGCCGTAGACCATCGCGACGCGCAGGTTCGTCACGGGGACGTCCCACAGGCGGTGGAACATCAGGGCGTAGCCGCGCGCGGCCGACTTCGCGGCCGCGTAGGGGGAGGACGGCACGGCGTCGCCCTCGTCCGGGCGGAGCTCCTCCACCGACCCGGCCAGCACCACCCGCGCCCCGGGGTCCTCGGCGACCGCGGTCAGCAGGTTGACCACGCTCGCCAGGTTGGAGCGGAGCATCGTCGGGACGAGCCGGGGGTCGCGGGCTCCGGCGACCTCGCTGGCGAGGTGGAAGACGACGTCGGGCCGGACGGAGCGGACCAGCGCCCCGGCCTCCTCGGTGTCGCCGACGTCGGCGACGTGCCAGGTCCGGCCGTGCCCGGCCGTCCGGCCGGGTCTGCGGCTGACCGCGTGCACCTGCGCGCCGAGGGCGGCCAGGCGTTCCACCAGGCGGGTCCCGATGAACCCGGTGGCGCCCGTCACCAGCACGCGGCGATCGTGCCAGCCGGAGGACCCGGAGGACCCGGAGCCTCCCGGACCTTCGGAGCCCGCGAAGGCACCGGAGCCCGTGAAATCCCCGGAACCCGTGAAGCCTCCGGAGCCCGGGGAGCCCCCGGAGCCGCCGGGGTGCTCGGAGCCCGGGAGGCCCCCGGAGTCCGTGGAACCGCCGGGGCCCTCATACCCGGGCGCGCTCGGCCGTTCGGATTCCGGGACGGTCGGCATGGGTGTCTCCCAGGGGTCGATGACGGCGCCGCCGGACGCTCCGGCCGGGCCTCGGAGGGGCACACGCGTTTCATACCGCAACGGACCCGGCGATGTACCGGGTAACTGATGTATCGGGAAGTTCTCCCTGTTTCTTCAATGAGAAAAGCCACGGGGCCGCCCCCGCATGGGAGCGGCCCCGTGGTTGTGCCTTCTTCCGCCGGCCTTCCGCCGGCCCCGGGCTCCGGAGCCGCCCTCGGCGGCTCCTCCGCGCCGGACGCGGTCAGCCGATGCGCCAGGTGTCCCCGGCGAGCAGCAGCTCATCCAGATCGCCGGGGCCGCCCTGGGCGGTGGCCTCCTCCAGCTGCGAGCTCATCAGCTCGTCGTAGCTCGGGCGGTCGACGCTGCGGAACACGCCGACCGGCACGTGCTCGAACGCCGGCTCGTCCAGCCGCGACAGCGCGAAGGCCAGCGAGGGGTCGGCGCGGTGGGCGTCGTGCACGAGGATCTCCTCCTCGCGCACCTCCGAGCGGGCGACGACCTCGATGCCGCCGTCGGCCGAACGGCGGACCGCCTTGGTGGCCGAGACGATCGGCTGCCCGTGCTCCAGCCGCAGCGTGATGTCGTCGCGCTGCGCCGGGTCCTTGAGCTGCTCGAAGGCGCCGTCGTTGAAGATGTTGCAGTTCTGGTAGATCTCCACCAGGGAGGTGCCGCGGTGCTCGGCGGCCTGGCGCAGCACCGACTGCAGGTGCTTGCGGTCGGAGTCGAGGGTGCGGGCCACGAACGACGCCTCCGCGCCGAGCGCCAGCGACACCGGGTTGAACGGCTTGTCCAGCGACCCCATCGGCGTGGACTTGGTGACCTTGCCGACCTCGGAGGTCGGGGAGTACTGGCCCTTGGTCAGCCCGTAGATCCGGTTGTTGAACAGCAGGATGTTGAGGTTGACGTTGCGGCGCAGCGCGTGGATCAGGTGGTTGCCGCCGATGGACAGCGAGTCGCCGTCACCGGTGATCACCCACACGCTGAGGTCCGGGCGGGAGGCGGCCAGACCGGTGGCGATCGCCGGGGCGCGGCCGTGGATCGAGTGGAACCCGTAGGTGTTCATGTAGTACGGGAACCGCGACGAGCAGCCGATGCCCGAGACGAACACCATGTTCTCGCGCTTGAGGCCCAGCTCCGGCACGAAGGACTGGACCGCGGCGAGGATGGCGTAGTCGCCGCAGCCGGGGCACCAGCGGACCTCCTGGTCGGATTTGAAGTCCTTCATGCCCTGCGCCACGTCGGACTTGGGGACGAGGGACAGGCCCCTGCCGTTGGTGATGAGGTCACTCACTGTCGATCACATCCTGGATCACGCTCGCCAGCTCCTCGGCCTTGAACGGGAGTCCGCGCACGCGGTTGTAGCTGATGATGTCGACCAGGAAGCGGGCGCGCAGCAGCAGCGCCAGCTGGCCGAGGTTGATCTCCGGCAGCAGCACCCTGTCATAGGCGCGCAGCACCTCGCCGGTGTTGGCGGGCAGCGGGTTGAGGTGGCGCAGGTGGGCCTGGGCGACCTTGCCGCCGGCCCTCCTGATCCGCCGCACCGCCGCGGCGATCGGGCCGTAGGTGGAGCCCCAGCCCAGCACCAGGACCCGGGCGTCACCGTCGGGGTCGTCGACCTCCAGCGGCGGGATGTCGGCGGCGATGCCGTCGATCTTGGCCTGGCGCAGCCGGACCATCTTGTCGTGGTTGTTCGGGTCGTAGGAGATGTTGCCGGTGCCGTCGGCCTTCTCGATGCCGCCGATCCGGTGCTCCAGCCCCGCGGTGCCCGGGATCGCCCACGGGCGGGCCAGGGTCTCCGGGTCACGGGCGAAGGGCAGGAACGTCGTGCCGTCCTCGCCGTTCGGCGCGGTGGCGAAGTCGACGGAGATGTCGGGCAGCTCCGCCGCGCTCGGCACCTTCCACGGCTCGGAGCCGTTGGCGAGGTAACCGTCCGACAGCAGCATGACCGGGGTGCGGTACTTCACCGCGATCCGGGCGGCCTCGACGGCCGCGTCGAAGCAGTCGGACGGGGTGGCCGGCGCCACGATCGGCACCGGCGACTCGCCGTTGCGGCCGTACATCGCCATCAGCAGGTCGGTCTGCTCGGTCTTGGTCGGCATGCCGGTGGACGGGCCGGCCCGCTGCACGTCGACCACGATCAGCGGCAGCTCCGTGGTCACCGCCAGGCCGACGGTCTCGGCCTTCAGCGCCACGCCGGGCCCGGAGGTGGTGGTCACGCCCAGGGCGCCGCCGAACGCCGCCCCGAGCGCGGCGCCGACGCCGGCGATCTCGTCCTCGGCCTGGAAGGTGCGGATGCCGAACCGCTTGTGCTTCGACAGCTCGTGCAGGATGTCGCTGGCCGGCGTGATCGGGTACGAGCCGAGGAACAGCGGCAGCCTCGCCTGCACCGAGGCGGCGATCAGGCCGTAGGCCAGGGCCTGGTTGCCGGAGATGTTGCGGTAGACGCCCGGGGCCAGCTTGGCCGGCTTGACCTCGTAGGACACCGAGAACGACTCGGTGGTCTCTCCGTAGTTCCAGCCCGCCTGGAAGGCCGCGATGTTGGCCTTGGCGATGTCGGGCTTCTTGGCGAACTTGGTCTCCAGGAACTGGATCGTCGCCTCGGTCGGCCGGTGGTACAGCCAGCTCAGCAGGCCCAGGGCGAACATGTTCTTGGAACGCTCGGCGTCCTTCTTGGACAGGTCGAAGCCCTCCAGGGCCTTGACCGTCAGGGACGTCAGCGGCACCGCGTGCACCCGCCACTCGGCCAGCGAGTCGTCCTCCAGCGGGCTGGCGGTGTAGCCGACCTTCTGGAGGTTGCGCTTGGTGAACTCGTCGGTGTTGGCGATGATGTCGCCGCCGCGCGGCAGGTCGGGCAGGTTGGCCTTCAGTGCCGCGGGGTTCATCGCGACCAGGACGTTCGGCGCGTCGCCGGGGGTGAGGATGTCGTGGTCGGCGAAGTGAAGCTGGAAACTCGACACGCCCGGCAGGGTCCCTGCGGGGGCGCGGATCTCGGCGGGGAAGTTGGGCAGGGTCGACAGGTCGTTGCCGAACTCCGCGGTCCCGGCCGTGAAGCGATCACCGGTGAGCTGCATGCCGTCGCCGGAGTCTCCGGCGAAGCGTATGATCACGCGGTCGAGTTGCTGAACCTGCTTGGTCACAGCTCAGTCCTCCTCGACGCGGTGGGGCGCCGTCGCTGGTGGCACGTTCTTCTTTCCATGCTAGATCCCTCGGGGTCACGCTTCGGGTGTTCCGCGTCCCGCACGGCGGAAAGACGCGTGCTCGCGTCACACGTCCTCTGCGGGTCGCGGAGTCGGGCTTCGGAGGGGGTCGTGAAGGGCCTGGGGGACGGTCACGACCGCGAGCGACCCCGACACAGCCCGGCGGTGATCCGGCACAGGTCGACGTGCAGGCGGCCGAAGAGGACGGTTGTGGTCACGATCCTCAACTATATGTCCCGCCTCGAGTCGGACTTTCTTCCCCGTGGCCATCTCCCGAGGGCCCCAGGTCACGGCGTCGCCCGCCGGCCGGGGCGGTCCCGGCGGCCGCTGTGCCGGCCGTACGGCGGTGGCGCGCCCGCCGGGCGGAGGGCCGCCGGACGGAGCCGCCGGTCAGAGCATCGTCTGCCTGGCGAGGGCCCGGGCGCGGTCGCCGGACTCGGCGGAGTCGTGGACCGCGCCCGGCCGCATCCCGTGCGAGCCGTACAGCTCGGGGACGGTGACGAAGGTGTAACCCTCGGCCCTGAGACGCCGCAGGACCTCGGCCGTGGCCTCGGCGGTCGACCCGCCCGTGTCGTGCATGAGGATGATCGCGCCGCGCGCGGCCCCCGCGACGGCCCGCGCGGCGACGTCCGCGGGGGCGGGGTCCTTGAGGTCGCCGGTGTCGACGCTCCACCGGACCACCGGCATGCCCAGCTCGCGTGCGACGGCGGTGACCTGGTCGCCGACCTTGCCGTACGGCGGGCGCACCAGCGTGGGGACCTGCCCGGAGGCCTGGGCGACCGCGTCCCGTCCCCGGACGAGCTGGTCGGTGATCATGTTCCGGGACAAGGTGGTCAGGTCGCGGTGCGACCAGGTGTGACCGGCGACCAGGTGCCCCTCGGCCGTCATGCGCCGGAGCAGGTCGGGGCGGGCCACCGCGCTGGAGCCGACGCAGAAGAAGGTGGCCCTCGCGCCCTGCGCGGCCAGGGCGTCCAGCACCCCGGCGGTGCCGGCGCCGGGGCCGTCGTCGTAGGTCAGCGCGATGCATTTGGTCCTCGCGCAGTCGACGCCGCCGCCCGAGCTCACCGCGTCCGGCCGGCCGTCGTTCGCCTCCTTCAGGGCGGAGACCGGCGGCGGCGCGGCCCGGCTCTGCGCCTCCTCGACGGCCGCCCGCTGCGCCCGCAGCCCGGTCGGCGACAACATGGGCCCGGCGGTCCCGGCCGGTACGTACACCGCGACCCTGCCGAGGAAGGCCGGGCCGACCTGCGAGTCGTCGAACTCCACGACGAGGTCGCCGTGCATGTTGAAGGCGATGGAGTCGAAGATCTTCGGATCCGGGGTGACCGCCTGCGGATTCGCCGCCGCTCCCCGGGCCAGCAGGCTCCGCCTGGCGAGCCGGGCCAGCTCGGTCAGGGCCGCACGGTCCCGCAGGAGGGCGGCGGAGCCCATGGCGCGCTTGTCCACCCGGTCGTACCAGAGGGTGGTGCGGGACTCCGTCCAGCCGCCGCCGGCGGACTCGCCGGTGCGCAGCCGTACGCCGAGCACCTCGCCGGAGGCGGCGGCGAACTGCCAGCCCACGTTGAACTCGCCGCGGGGCGGCTGCCCCGCGGTGCCCTTGCGGCTCGCCCGCACGCTCCGGTCGAACAGGCCGAGCCGTTCGGTCACCGTACGCCGGAGCTCCTCGGTGAGGCGGGGGGCGTCCGCGACCGCGGGGTAGGCGGCGTGCATCTCCGGCCCGCCGGGGTCGCGCCGGGAGACGGTGCGGACGTCGAGCCCCCGCACCCGGGCGGGGGAGACGTAGTCGATCATCGTGGGCTCCGAGGGAAGGGGGCCCTCGGCAGCGGGGGAGGTGACCGCGCCGCAACCCGCCACGGAAGCGACGACCAGTGCGATTCCTCCGGTGAGTCGGAGACTGGGCATGCGTGCCAGGCTAGGGGCGATAAATACCTATTTGCCCTTCTTTGGGGTAACAGCGGAGAGGTTTTGGCCGCGCCGGGGTTTCGGCCCGCCACGGGGTGACCGGCGCCGCGGATGCTGATATAGCTGGTCGGAAGGGCGTGCGTGCGGGACCGCCGCGGGCTCCCGAGCCGGTGGAGGAGCGCGTACGGGAGGGCCCGGCGCGAGCGTCCGGGGCCGGTGGAGCGGTACGTGCGGCAGGGTCCGCGCCGGGCGCGCCGACGAGGAAAGGGGAGGGGAGACCGTGACCGTATCTCTCGGGTCTCTCGGGTATCTCGGCTCCTACGCCGTGGTCCTCGCCCTGCTCGTGGCCGGGGTGCTGATCGTCGCCGGGGCGTTGTCCGTCAACCGGATGCTCAGGCCCGCCCGGCCGACCCCCGAGAAACTGGCGACCTACGAGTGCGGCGTCGACCCGGTGGGCGAGGGCTGGGCGCAGTCCCAGGTCCGCTACTACGTCTTCGTCTACCTCTACGTGATCTTCGCGGTGGACGCGGTCTTCCTCTTCCCCTGGGCGACGGTCTTCGCCGCCCCCGGGTTCGGAACGACGACGCTGGTGGAGATGTTCGTCTTCCTGGGGTTCATCGCGCTCGGCATCCTGTACGCCTGGCGTAAGCGTGTGCTCACCTGGGCCTGACGGCCGGTCGCCGGCCGCCCGGCACGGAAGGGAGAATGCATCACATGGCTGATCTCCCGATGCCCACCGTGGGGCCGGTCTCCCGGCTGGCTCCCAAACCCATGCGCTTCGTCCTCAACTGGGGCCGGCGCTACTCGCTGTGGGCGTTCAACTTCGGTCTGGCCTGCTGTGCCATCGAGTTCATCGCGACCTCGATGAGCAGGCACGACTTCATCAGGTTCGGGGTCATCCCGTTCGCCAACGGCCCCCGCCAGGCCGACCTGATGATCGTCTCCGGCACGGTGACCGACAAGATGGCGCCGGCGGTCAAGCGGCTGTACGAGCAGATGCCCGACCCGAAGTACGTGATCTCCTTCGGGGCGTGCTCCAACTCGGGCGGACCCTACTGGGACTCCTACTGCGTCACCAAGGGCGTCGACCAGATCATCCCGGTGGACGTCTACGTCCCGGGCTGCCCGCCCCGGCCCGAGGCGCTGCTGCACGGGATCATGATGCTCCAGGAGAAGATCGCCGCCGAGAATCTGGGTGACCGGTATGTCTGAGCCGTCGACCCCCGAGCCGCCCGCGCGCCCGGAGGCCGGAGCCGGGCCGTCGACCCCCGAGCCGCCCGCGCGCCCTGGACCCGCTCGCCGGGAACCCGGCGACTCCCCCGACCGGGCCGCGACCTCCGTACGGGGCGATTCCCCTGACCGGGCCGGGACTCCCGTACGGGACGCCCTCCTCGCCCGGTACGGCGAGCGCGTCCAGGTGTCGGAGTCCTTCGGCGAGACCACGGCCGACGTCCCGCCCGGCGACTGGACCGACCTGCTGGGGTTCGCCCGCACCCGGGGTTACGTGTTCTTCGACTGGCTGACCGCCGTGGACGAGCCGCCCGACGCCTTCTCGGTGGTCGCCCACATCTACGACCCCGTGACCCACGCCCACCTGCTGCCCCGCACCCGGGTGCCGCGCGCCGACCCCCGCCTGCCCAGCGCGGTCGGGGTGTTCCGGGGCGCCGACTGGCACGAGCGCGAGACCTTCGAGATGTTCGGCGTGGTCTTCGAGGACCACCCCGGCCTGGTGCCGCTGCTGCTGCCCGAGGGCTTCGAGGGACACCCGCTGCGCAAGGACTTCGTACTGGCCGCCCGGGTCGCCAAGGCGTGGCCCGGCGCCAAGGAGCCGGGCGAGTCCGGCCACGGATCGCCGAGCCGCCGCAAGACGCTCCCGCCCGGCGTGCCCGCCGCAGGCTGGGGCCGCGACGCCGGGGAGCGGTAGCCGGGCCGTGCCGGAGTGACCGGTCGGTCGCGGCGAGGACGTCCGCCGGGATCCCCGGTCGGTCGCGACGGGGCCGTCCGCCGGGATTCCCGGTCCGTCGCGGCGGACCGGGAATCCCGGCGGCGGAAGCGATTCTCGCGGCGGCGGGGGGTGCCGCGGGCCCCGCCGGGGCATGATGACCGGGAGACCCGCAGACCCGGCCGCCCCCGCCCGCGGGCGCGCAGGGCGAGAGGCCCGGCCCCGGCCCCCGGGGCGCGGCGTTGGGAGGCGTTATGGCCGTGGTGCTCGACGTCGCCGTCCGGCTGGCCGTGATCGTGGCGGCGTTCCTGGTACTCCCGCTGATCGCCGGGCAGGCCGAGCACAAGGTCATGGCCCACATGCAGGCGCGTCTGGGCCCGATGCGCGCCGGAGGTTTCCACGGCTGGGCGCAGCTGATCGCCGACGGGGTCAAGTTCGCGCAGAAGGAGGAGATCGTCCCGGCCGCCGCCGACCGCCGGGTGTTCGCCCTGGCCCCCGCGGTGGCGCTGATCCCGTACCTCGTGGTGCTGGTGGTCGTCCCGGTCGGGCCCGGCCTGGTCGGGGTGGACCTCGACGCCGGGCTGTTCTTCGTCCTCGCCGTTATGGGGATCGGCGTGCTCGGCTCGATCATGGCCGGTTGGGCGTCGGGCAACAAGTACTCGGTGCTCGGCGGCATCCGCTCGGCCGCCCAGCTCGTCTCCTACGAACTCCCGCTGGTCCTGGCCGCCTCCAGCGTCGCGATGGCCGCCGGGACCCTCTCCCTGCCCGGCATCGTGGAGGCGTGGCGGTGGTGGTGGCTGCCCTGGCAGGCGATCGGCGCGGTCGTCTTCTTCACCGCCGGGCTCGCAGAGCTGCGCCGCCCGCCGTTCGACATGCCGATCGCCGAGTCCGAGATCATCATGGGCCCGATGACCGAGTACACCGGCATGCGGTTCGCCCTGTTCATGCTGGCCGAGTACGCCGGGATCATCGTGCTGTCCGCGCTGACCACGGTCCTGTTCCTGGGCGGCTGGCACGGCCCGCTGCTCCCCGGGCCCGTCTGGACGCTCCTGAAGATGGCCGCCCTGGTCTTCGTGGTCATCTGGGTCCGGGTGAGCTACCCCCGGCTGCGTGAGGACCAGCTCCAGAGACTCGCCTGGGTGGGACTGGTGCCGCTGGCGCTGGTCCAGCTCACGCTGACCGGGATCGTCCGTGTCCTGGCGGGCTGATCCCGGTGCGTCCGGCGGTTCCCGGGCGCCGTGGCCGGTTCCGGCCACGTGTCGCGCCACCGGATACGGCCACCGGGATTTCAAAACGTGCAGGCTGGGCAGGGGGAGGACCCGCATGTGAGACAGCACGGCCATAGGACGGAACCGATGACCCTCGCACTCGCCGTGGACCACGACGACCTCGTCGTCGAAGTTCCGGAACACCCGCCGGTACGGCTGCCGCTCGCGGGCGGCACCCGGGTGTGCACGCTGCTGTTCTTCGGCTACCCGGGCCGGAGCGGGACCAGGTACGGCCTGGCGCTGCTCGACGAGTCCGGCCTGGTGATCATGCAGGCCCCCGGCCCCCGCTCGCGCTCCTACCTGGAGGCGTTCGCCCGGCGGAACGGCCTGACGTTCGAGGAGCGGCGGTTCGCCACCGGCGAGGAGGCCCGCGTCGCGCTCGCCCGCCGGTCACCGGGGTGGCGCATGGTGGGCTGGCGCATGGCGCCCCCCGCCCTGCCCCGGCTGCGCGTCCCCGGCCCGCGGAGCCTGCGGCCCCCCAAGGGGCCCGCGCAGGTCTGGTGGCGCGAGCAGCTCCTGTACGCGCTGATGTGGCTGGTGCTCGCCTACGGCGCCGCCTTCGCCGCCCTCGTCGTCCTCAACATGACGAACTTCACCGACGTCACCCGGGGCATGGACACGCTCGGGATCACCTCCCTGGTGCTGGCCGGACTGACCGCCACCGGCGCCGCCGCCGTCTTCCTGGTCGGGATCGGCAGGCGACGGACCCGCAGGCAGAACGCCGACAGCCGCGAGCTGCAGCGGCAGGGCAAGCCGCACTGCCGGCTCGCGGTGACGCACGACCGGCTGCTGCTGGAGACCGAGCGCAGGACCCGCGAGATCGAGGCCGACCGGCTGCTTCTCTACTCGACCGACGCCGGGACGACCGGGCTGATCGTCGGGGACGACCGGTTCCACCTGCCGGGACGCTGGGACCCGGAGGCGGCGCGCCGCTTCGCCGTACGGAACGGGCTGGAGCTGGAGACCCGGACGCTGAGCCGTGAGGAGTATCTCGACCTGACGAGCCGGGTCGCGGACGCGGTGCCCTGACCCGGAACCGGACCGTCACCGGCCCTCCCGCCGTCCGCCGCCCCGCCGTCCGCGCTCCGGCCTCCGACCGTCCGCCGCCCCGCCGTCCGATGATCGCTAGTGGACGATCCGCAGCATGATGTCGGCGGCCGTCGGCCGGCCCTCGGGCCGCTTGTCCAGGCAGGCGGCGGCCAGCGGGCGCAGCGACGACGGCAGCGAGGACAGGTCGGGGTGGTGGGTGATCACCCGGTTCAGGATCGCCGGGATGGTGTCCGCGCCGAAGGCCACCCGGCCGGAGGCGGCGAAGATCATCGTGGACGCCCAGCTGAACACGTCGGACTCCGGGCCGACGGGCTTGCCGGAGATCTGCTCCGGGGACATGTAGGCCGGGGTTCCGATGACGCTGCCGGTGGCCGTGGCCGTCGCCTGGTCCAGGGCGCGGGCGATGCCGAAGTCGATCACACGCGGCCCGTCCCCGCCGATCAGCACGTTGGCCGGTTTGAAGTCACGGTGCACCACGCCCGCCCGGTGGATCGCGGCCAGCGCTCCGGCCGTGGCCAGGGCCAGCCGGGTCAGACCGTCCTCGGTGCGGGGCCCCTGCTCGCGGACCAGTTCCTCCAGGGAGACCCCGTCGACGTACTCGCTGACGACGTAGGCCTGGTCGTCGGTGATGTTCACGTCGAGCACCCGGGCCGTGGAGAACGTCGCCACCCTCCGCGTCGCCTCCACCTCCCGGATGAACCGTTCCATGACCATCGGGTCGCCGGTGAAGTGCTCGTGCAGAACCTTGATCGCCACCTTCTCCCCCTGGGGGGTGAGCGCCAGGTGGACCGTGCCCTGACCGCCCCTGCCGAGGGTGCCGATCAGCCGGTACGGTCCCAGCCGGCCCTCCTCGCGGTCGCGGCCGCTCCGCGGCTCTCCGGACCGGGACCCCCACGGGGCGGCGGGCTCCCGGCCGGGGGCGGGGGAAGTCGGGTACGGCGCGGCGGCGGCCGGGGTGTGGACCGGGGTGTGCGACCCCGGCGGCCCGTACGGCGTCACAGGGCCCGATCCGTGGGACCCCGGGCCCGTTCCATGCGACGCCGATGCCGCTCCGCGCGATGCCGGGCCGGTCCCGTGCGACGCCGATGCCGGTCGATGCGAGTCGGGGACCGGCCCGCGCGTCTCGGGGACCGGTCCGCGTGACGCCGGGGCCGGCCCGTGCGCCATGGGGGCCGATCCGTGCGAAGCCGGGGCCGGGGCCGGTCCGGCCGGTGGTCCCGCCGGTCCCGCAGGCGTCCTCGGTGGCGCGTACGGGCCGGGCGGCGAGCCGTACCGCGACCCGCGGGAAGTCGGCTCGTACGGTTCACGCGGCTTGTGCGGTTCATACGGCTCACGCGGCTCGTACGGCTCGTATGGTTCACGCGGCTCGCGCGGCTCGCGCGGCTTGTACGGCGATCCGGGCGCCGGCTGGGCGGGGGATCCGTGCGATCCGTGCGGTGACCGGCGCGGGGCCTCGTACGGAGATCCGTGCCGCGAGGGACGCGTCGCCTCGTGCGAGGACCCGTGCCGCGCGCCGCGCGCCGTCCCGTACCGCTCGCCGTACGGTTCGTACGTCCTGTACGGCGCCGCCGTCCGCGCGGAGCCGTCCGCCCGGAACACCGTGCCCCGGATGATCAGCGCGTGTCCCAGGCCGCCGATCCACGCGCCGAAGAAGCCGACCATCATCGTGGCGTCCAGCCAGGTGGGGATCAGCTCCGAGTCGCCGTAGGTGCCCGCCCCGACCATGAACGTCGCGACGCCGATGCCGTACAGGACGGTGGCGAAGGCCAGTCCGGGGCTGCGCAGGCGGCGCGCCGCGTGACCGATGACGAACGGCGTGCCGATCCCGAAGGTGAACAGGGGCACCAGGGCCCGGGCCACGCTCCATCCCGTGGAGGGCCGCGGAGGCGTCTGCGGGTATCGGCCGGGGCCGTACTGGTGGGACATGCCGCGAACAATACGTATTTCCACCGTCAGCCGCAGTCTCCGCGGGTGACCTTTCCGTATCGGCCTTCGGATGGGGTCCGATACTCGAACACACAGTCTGTGGATAACTTCTGTGGATAACTTTCCGGGCCGGATCGGTGTCCGATATGGGCGCTTTGCTGGACGCCGCATTCCCGGGCGCGCCCCCATGCGTCATGATGTGGTGTTGTGGCACGGATACCAGGAGTGGGGCTGGCGAAAGGGCTCTCCGTCACCCTTCGCCACATGCTGAGCAGGTCGGTGACCCAGCAGTACCCCGACGTCAGGCCCGACCTGCCCGCCCGGAGCCGCGGGGTGATCGCCCTGGTCGAGGAGAACTGCACGGTCTGCATGCTCTGCGCCCGTGAGTGTCCCGACTGGTGCATCTACATCGATTCCCACAAGGAGACCCTCCCCGCGCCGGAGGGCGGCCGGCCCCGTGCCCGCAACGTGCTCGACCGGTTCGCGATCGACTTCTCGCTGTGCATGTACTGCGGCATCTGCATCGAGGTGTGCCCGTTCGACGCGCTGTTCTGGTCGCCGGAGTTCGAGTACGCCGACGGTGACATCCGCAACCTCCTCCACGAGAAGGACAGGCTGGCGGCCTGGGCGCAGACGGTTCCGCCGCCGCCGGCCCACGAGCCCAACGCCGAGCCGCCCAAGGAACTGGCGGCCGCCTCGCGCCCCGCGCGTCCCCGCACCACCGCGGGGCCGGCCCGGCCGGGAGCGGGCGCGACCGGGACGCCGCCGGCGCCCTCCGGGCCGGCCGTGTCCCCCGCGCCGTCCGAGGCGCCCGCGTCTCCCGGGCCCTCCGAACCCCCCGAACCCTCCGGGCCGTCTGGGCCTCCCGGGCCGGGCGCTTCCTCCGGATCGTCCGCTTCCTCCGGGCCGTCTGGACCGTCTGGACCGTCCGCGTCCTCCGAGCCGAGCGGGGCGTCCGAGCCGCGCCGTCCCGAACGGAGGACCTCGACCCGGCGCGCGGACGTCCGGTCGATCCGTCCGCCGGGCGCGCTCCCGAAGAAGGACGCCCCTCCCGCCGGAGAGCCGCCCGGAGAGCCTCCGCGGAGCGGTTCCGGGCGCGACGCTTCGTCCACAGGCGGCCCGCCCGCCGGAAAGTTATCCACAGAACAGGGTGGTGTGCCCCCGGGCGAAGGCCCGGCGGAGCAGACTTCTGCCACGGACCAGGCTGAGGAGTCCGAGGAGGAGAAGTGACCGACGCGCCGTCCTATCTGTCACCGACCGGGCAGGAGATCGTCTTCCTGCTGCTCGGCGCGGTGGCGGTCGGGGCGGCGCTGCTGGTGGTGACCACCAGGCAGCTCGTCCACGCGGCGCTCTGGCTGGTCGTCACGTTCGGCGCGCTCGCGGGGTGTTACCTCGTCCTGACGGCGGAGTTCGTCGCCTGGGTCCAGGTGCTGATATACGTCGGCGCGATCGTGGTCCTGCTGCTGTTCGGCATCATGCTCACCCGCGCCCCCATCGGCAGGTCGGCCGACCTCGACAGCGGGAACCGTCCCGCCGCCGCGCTCGTCGCACTCGCCACGGCCGCCGTCCTGGTCACCGTCGTGGTCGACGGCTTCCGCACCGCCTACGCCCCTCTCCGGGCCGGCGGCGGTTCGGCCGGTGAGCTCGGCTCCAGCGTCTTCCGCAACTGGGTGCTGCCCTTCGAGGCGCTCTCGGTCCTCCTGCTGGCCGCCCTGGTCGGCGCCATCGTGCTGTCCCGCACCGACATCCGGGGGAGGGACTGACGTGCACATCGTCTATCCGGCGGTCGTCTCGGCACTGCTGTTCTCCATCGGCGTGTACGGCGTGCTCGCCCGGCGCAACACGATCCTCGTCCTGATGTCCGTCGAGCTCATGCTCAACGCGGTCAATCTCAACCTGGTCGCGTTCGACGTGTGGCTGCGCGACCGTCTGCACGCCGGCCAGGTCCTCACCCTGTTCGTCATCGTGATCGCCGCGGCGGAGGTCGGTCTCGGCCTGGCGATCGTCCTCGCCCTCTACCGCAACCGCCGGACCATCGATCTCGACCGCCTCCGCCTCCTGGCCGACGACCCCGCCCCCGTCGGGTCCGCCTCGGCCACCGCCGACCCCGCCACCGCCGGGTCCGCCCTCGCCGGGTTCGCCTCCGCGCCCGCCGAGTCCACTTCCGGCCCCGTGTCCCCGCCTCCGGCCGGTTCCCCGGCCCAGCCGCCATCCGGGTCCGGTGAGGCCCCGTGAGCACCGCCGCCGTCCTCGCCGTCCTGCTGCCGTTCGCCGCCTCGGCCATCGGCCTGCTGGGCTCCCGCTTCCCGAAGGGGCTCCGCGGAGCGGCGGCGGACACGGCCGCGAACCGGAGGGCCGCCTGGATCGCGATCGTGCCCACCGCGGTCTCGACGCTGCTCACGATCTGGCTGGCGTATTCCATACGGACCGGCCAGACCGCGGGGGGAGGCGACTGGCTCTCCCGGTTCACCGGCTCGGCCGACGCCGGCCGTGTCGCCACGGCGTCCGTGGCCGTCGACACGGGCTCGGCGCCGATCTCCGTGGGGCTGCTCGTCGACGGTCTCGCCGCGACGATCGCGGTGCTGGTCACCGTGGTGGCGCTCGCCGTCCAGGTCTACTCCGTGGGCTACCTCCGCGGCGACCGGCGCTACCCCTCCTACAGCGCGTTCATCAGCCTGTTCACCAGCGCCATGCTCCTGGTCGTCTACGCGGCCGACCTCCTCGTCCTCTACGTCGGCTGGGAGGTCATGGGCCTGTGCTCCTACCTGCTGATCGGGCACTGGTGGGAGGACCGGGCCAACTCGCGGGCGGCGATCAAAGCGTTCCTGGTCACGAGGATCGGTGACGTCGGATTCCTGTTCGGCGTCTTCGTCCTCGGCACGGCGGCCGGCGGTTTCCGGATCGCCGACGTCCTCGCCAGGCTCCCGGAGCTGCCGCCCGGCACGATCCTCGCCGCCGCCCTCCTGCTGCTGGCCGGGGTCGCCGGGAAGAGCGCCCAGGTGCCGCTGCACACCTGGCTCCCCGACGCGATGGCCGGCCCGACCCCGATCAGCGCCCTCATCCACGCGGCCACCATGGTCGCGGCCGGCATCTTCGTCGTCGCCCGCCTCTACCCGGTCTTCCTGGCCGCCGGGCCCGCCCTGGACGTGCTGGCGGTCATGGCCGCGCTCGGCATGCTCGGCGCCGCGCTGGCCGCCCTGGCGCAGGACGACCTCAAGCGGGTGCTGGCCTACTCCACCATCAGCCAGCTCGCCTACATGGCCGGGGCCCTGGCCGCCGGCTCCCGTGACGCGGCGATCTTCCACCTGATCACCCACGGGGCTTTCAAGGCCCTGCTCTTCCTGTGCGCGGGGGCGGTGATCCACGCGGTCGGCTCCAACCTCATGAGCGCGATGGGCGGCCTGCGCCGGGAGCTGCCCGTCACCTTCACGGCGATGACGATCGGGTTCGCCGCCCTGGCCGGTCTCCCACCGGCCAGCGGCTTCTTCAGCAAGGACGAGGTGCTGGCGGCGGTCGAGCGTTCCCTGTCCGCCGGAACCCTCGCCACCCCCGCGGCCCTGCTCCTGTACGGCTGCGCGCTCGCCACCGTCGCGGTGACCGGCGCCTACGCCGCCCGCGCGTGGCTCCGGACGTTCTTCGGTGAGCACACCCCCTCCGGCCTGCCCGATACCGCCGTTCCCGGGTCCGCACCGTCCGGCCCATCCGGTATCGCCGCTCCCGGGCCCGCATCATCCGCCATTCCGGGGTCCGCCGGCCTGGGGTCCGCCGCCCCCGAGCCCGCCATTCCGGGGTCCGCCGTCCCCGAGGCCGCCGTCTCCGAGGCCGCACCGCCCGCCGTCCACGAGGCGCCGGCCGTGATGCGCTGGCCGATCATCATCCTCGCCGTTCCCGCCCTGCTCCTGGGCCTGCCCGGCGTGCTCCACATCCACTGGGGCACGGCCGTCCTCAGCGTCGCGCTCGCGCTGCTGGGCGCCGGCGCGGTCCACGCCGTGTGGCGCGCGGCCCCCCGGCGCGACCCGGCCCGGCTGCTCGGCCCCCTGCGAGGGCCCTGCGAGCGGGCGTTCTCCGTCGACGCGCTGTACCGCGCGGTGTTCGTCCGTCCCACGCTGCTCCTCGCGTACGTGGTCGCCCGTGCCGACGGCCGCGTGGTGGACGGAGCGGTGCGCGGTTCCGGCCGGACGGTCACCGGACTGGCGGGCCTGGTGCGCCGGGCACAGAACGGCAACGCCCAGCTCTACGTCACCGGCCTGCTCGCGGGCGTCCTGCTTCTCGCGGTGGGGGCGGTGATGCTGAGATGAGCTGGTTGCCTGTCGCGTTGCTCGCGGTCCCACTCGCCGGAGCGGCCCTGCTGGCCGTTCCGGTGGGCTCGACGGCCCGGGGCTCGACGGCTCAGGGTCCGACGGCCCGGGAGCGGTGGTTCCCCCGGTACGGCCTGGTGGTGTCCGGGATCACGCTCGCGCTGTCGGCCGCCCTGGCCGTCGCCTTCGACCACGACGATCCGGCCCGGATGCAGTTCGTCACGGACCTGCCGTGGATCCCCGGCCTGGGCCTCAGGTTCCACCTCGGCGTGGACGGCGTCTCACTGCCGCTGGTCCTGCTGACCACGCTGCTGACCTGTCTCTGCTTCGCCTACCTCTGCCGGGGCCGCTCCGACCGTTCCGGCCTTTCCGATCATTCCGGCCGCCCGCGTGCCCTGGTGTTCACGCTGCTCGTCCTCGAAGTGGGCATGATCGGCGCCTTTCTGGCGCTGGACCTGCTGCTGTTCTTCGTGTTCTTCGAGGTCGTCCTCATCCCGATGTACTTCGTGATCGCGGTCTGGGGCGGCCGTCGCCGCCGGGTGGCGGCCACCAAGTTCATCCTCTACACGTTGCTCGGCTCGGTGGTGCTCCTGCTGGGCCTGCTGCTCATCTGGGCACAGACCGGCACCCTCGACATGACCGCCCTCGCCCGCGCCCACGGAACCGGCATGTCCCGCACCGCGCAGATCCTCGCCTTCCTCGCGGTCGGCGCCGGCCTCGCGGTGAAGACCCCGATGTGGCCGCTGCACACCTGGCTGCCCGACGCCCACACCGAGGCGCCCACCGTCGGCTCGGTGCTGCTCGCGGGCGTCCTGCTCAAGATGGGCACGTACGGCTTCGCCCGCATCGCCATCCCGGTGCTCCCCGGCGGCGCCGCCGTCCTGGCCCCGTGGCTGGGCGCGTTCGCGGTGATCGGCATCATCTACGGTTCCCTGGCCTGCCTCGCCCAGCGCGACCTCAAACGGATGATCGCCTACTCCTCGATAGGCCACATGGGCTTCGTCCTCCTGGGCTTCGCCGCGCTCACCCCGGCCGGCCTCAACGGGGCGTTGTTCGGCAACGTCGCCCACGGCCTGATCACCGCGTTGCTGTTCTTCGTCGTCGGCTCGATCAAGGAGCGCTACGGCACCGCCGAGATCCCGTCGCTCGGCGGCGGGATGCTGGCACGCCTGCCCCGGCTCGGCTCCGTGCTCACCTTCGCCGCGGTCGCCTCCCTGGGGCTGCCCGGTCTGGCGGGCTTCTGGGGGGAGATGCTCTCCCTTCTGGGGGCGTTCCGGCCGGCGGCGGGCCTGCCGCGTTCCCTCTATCTCGTCTTCATGGCCCTCGGCGGCCTCGGCACCGTCCTGACCGCCGCGTACTTCCTGTCCATGCTCTCCCGCGTCACCCACGGCCGGCCCGTCGAGACCGTCCACGCGCCGGTGCTGGCCGCCGTCGGCCCGGCGGACGCGGGCGGCGCCGGCGACGCGGGGCGCGCCGGCACCGAGGACGCCGGGAGAGAGGTGAGCGCGGCGGACGAAGGAGCCGCCGGAGCTTCCCGGGCCGCCGGAACCCCCGGAAGCGGTGAGAGCACCACAGACGTGGGAACGGCCGGAGCCACGGCAGACGCCGAAAACGGAGAGGACTCGGCGGCCGTGGATAACGCCGGTCGCGGAGGGGGGCGCGGGCGGCGGGGCATGCGGGGCATCCGGGACATCGAGCCCCACGAACTCGTCGCCTGGGTGCCGCTCATGGCGCTGATCCTGCTGCTCGGCCTGTGGCCCAAGGCGTTGCTCGACGTCATCGGCCCGGTGGCCCGAAGCCTCCTGGGGGCGCCGTGATCCAGCCGATCGACTACTACGCCGTCGCGCCGCCGCTGATCCTGGCGCTCACCGCCGGGCTCGTGCTGCTTCTGGACGTCTTCCTGCCCCGCACGCCGTACGCCAGGCCGCTGCTCGGGATCGTGACGCTGGCCGGGGTGGGCGGCGCCCTCGCCGTGGTGGTCTCCCAGGCCGTGCGGGCGACGGGGCCGCTGCGCACCTTCTGCGTGCCCCCCGGCCTGCCGGGCGCCGCGGCCCCCGGACCCGGCGCGCCGTTCCCGGTCACCGCGCCGGAGGCGGGCGCCGCGCCCCCCTGCTCGTTCGTGGTGGACGGCTTCACCCTGGTCTTCGCCGGGCTCGCGCTGGCCGCCGGGATCATCGTGGTGCTGCTGTCGATGAGCGAGCTGTCGTTCGGTGACATCCCCGCCGGTGAGTGGCACTTCCTGCTGCTCTGCACGCTGACCGGCGCGGTCGCGCTGCCCGCCTCCCGCGACCTGGTCATGCTGGTGGTCGCGCTGGAGCTGGTCTCGCTGCCGGTCTTCGCCCTCACCGCGCTCAGACGCTACGACGGCCGCGGTTCCGAGGCCGCCGTCAAGCTCTTCCTCGTCTCGGTGGTCTCCACGGCCGTGATGCTCTTCGGGGTCTCCCTGCTGTACGGCCTGACCGGCACCGTCTACCTCGAACGGCTGTCCCGGGCGCTGCACGCGGTGCCGGGGGCCGCGGTGGGCCCCGTATCCGGCTCCGGCGCGGGGGAGGCCGGGCCGGGCGCCGTCACGGCGGGCGACGCCGGAGGAGCGTACGTGTCCTCGCTCCAGATCGGTTACGACCTGCCGCCCGTGCTCGCCGTCGCCGCGGTCCTGGTGCTCGCCGGGTTCGCCTTCAAGGTGGCCGCGGTGCCGTTCCACGCCTGGGCGGGCGACGTCTACGAGGGCGCCCCCATCCCCGTGGCGGCTCTTCTCTCCGTGGTTTCCAAGGCCGCGGGGTTCGCCGGGCTGATCCTCGTCCTGATCGGCGGCCTGCGGGGCCTGGCGCCGGTCTGGGCGCCGCTGGTCGCGGTCGTCGCGGCGCTGACCATGACCGCCGGAAACCTGCTGGCCCTGCGGCAGCGCCGTGCCGTACGGCTGCTCGCCTGGTCGTCGGTCGCCCAGTCGGGTTACATCCTCGCCCCCCTCGCGATCCGCGACGAGCGGGCGATGAACGCCTCCGTCGCCTACCTGGTGTTCTACGCGGCGATGAACCTCGGCGCCTTCGCGGTCGTCATGCTGGCGGCGCGACGTGGTGAATCAGGGGAGCTGGACGGCTATCGCGGGTTCGCCGCCCGCAGCCGGATCGCCGGCCCGCTGCTGGCCTTCTTCGTGATCTGCCTGGCGGGTCTTCCGCCGGGGCTGGCCGGGTTGTTCGCCAAGATCGTGGTGTTCCGGGAGCTCGTCGGCGGCGGGCTGGGCTGGCTGGCCGTCGTGATGGCCGTCAACACGGTGATCGGCCTGTACTACTACATCGCCTGGGTCGTACGGATCTTCACCCCGGCCCCCGTTCCCGCCGCGCCCACCGCCCCGGCTCCGGCCGACGGGAACGGGGGCCGCGCCGGGCAGGTGACGGCGGGTGTGGCGATCGCCCTGGCCGCCGCCGTCGCCGTGCTCTTCTCCGTCGCCCCGCAGACGGTGCTCGTTCTTCTGCCCGAGGCGCTCATCGCCGCCGGTTGAGTGTTCCGACCCCCGCATCGCCGTCGCCGGGTGAGCGCTCCGGCCCTCGCGTCGCCGTGGGCGGTCGTCGGCCGAACGGCTCGGGGAACGTTCGGCCTGGCAGGGGAACGTTCGACCTGGCCGAAAACGTTGGCACTGGTGAATCGGCATCAGCCGGATCGCATCAACCGGAAGGATGGTGCAGTGCGCCACAACGGTCTGCGTACCGCGGTCCTCCTCGGCACGCTGTCGGCGATCATCATTGCGGTGGGCGCCTGGCTGGGGGGCGGCGCGGGCGTGCAGATCGCCGTTCTCATCGCGCTGGCCTCCAACGGTTTCGCCTACTTCTTCTCCGACCGGATCGCCCTGTCGGCGATGCGCGCCCGCCCGGTGAGCGAGGTCGAGCAGCCGGTCCTCTACCGCATCGTGCGTCAGCTCTCCACCGAGGCCCGTCAGCCCATGCCACGGCTGTACGTCTCGCCGACGATGCAGCCCAACGCCTTCGCTACCGGCCGCAACCCCCGCAACGCCGCGGTCTGCGTGACCTACGGCATCACCCAGCTCCTCGACGAGCGGGAGCTGCGCGGCGTCATCGGACACGAACTGTCCCACGTCTACAACCGCGACATCCTGATCTCCTCGGTGGCCGCCGCGCTGGCCACTGTGATCACCTACCTCGGTTACATCGGTGTGTTCTTCGGCGGCGGGGACGACGACGAGGGCCCCGGCTTCGTCGGCGCGCTGTTGATGATGGTGCTCGGCCCGGTCGCCGCCGGGATGATCCAGATGGCCGTGTCCCGCTCCCGGGAGTACCAGGCCGACGAGTCCGGCGCCCGGCTCACCGGTGACCCGCTGGCCCTCGCCTCGGCCCTGCGGAAGATCGAGATGGGTGCCCGCCAGTTGCCGCTCCCGGAGAACGGCCGCATCGCCTCGGCCTCCCACCTGATGATCGCCAACCCGTTCAGGGGGGCGGGCATCGGCCGCCTGTTCTCCACCCACCCGCCCACCGCCGACCGCGTCGCCCGCCTGGAGCGGATGGCCGGCTACCGCCGCTGAGTCTCCGGGGCCCGGCCGACCGCCTTCGGGGGCAGCCGGGCTTCCGGGGCTCGACCACCGGGCCGACGGCACGTCACCGCCGGAAGCCGAGCCTCGAAAGCCCATGTCCCGGACCGACGAGCCGGCCCGGCGCCGTCCCGGCCCGGAGCACCGGGGCCGGGACGACCGAGCGGGGCATGGGCACTGTCCCGCCCCTCGGGAGACCGTGATCGGTGACCCCGTCCTTCAGTAGACGACGCCGGGCAGGAAGAGGGCGGCGGTTAAGCCCGGGGGCCGGTAGGTCGCCAGCGGACGGGCACGACCCGTCCGGATGTCCACCGCGTAGAGAACCTCCGGGCTTTTTGCGCCAAGCCTCCCTCCTACCCCGTCGACTCGGCGTACCAGCGCCGTGACCTCGGCGTCGTTCAACCAGGCGCCCAGTTTGGACGCGCCGGTGCCCTCCGGCAGCCCGCGCACCGTCACCCTGTTCCCGATTTCGCCCGTCACGGCGTTGAAGGGCAGGAGCGTGCTGTCCTTCCAGGACGGTCCGCTGCCCGTCGCCTTTCCGACCATGGCCATGGTGTGGCCGTCCGGGGCGAGGGGACTGAAGTTCTGACCGTACTCGGGGATCGTCACCCTGCGCCCCCTACCGGCCGGGGATACCAGCCGGATCCAGGACGACATGTCCCACCAGTTCGCCACCGGCACGGTCCCGTCGTCGCCGACGCTCACCGGCATCCAGTCGGAGGGAAGCGTCGTCACCCGGCCGTTGCGCATGTCGACCAGTGCACCGGGCTCGTTCCTGCCAGTGAAGGCGGCGAACGCCAGGTAACGTCCGTTGCCCGACAGACGCAGGAACACATCACCCCGCAGTTGTCCCGGGAGAACCTTGAGCGGGGCGGTGAGCACCTTCCCGCTTTTCAGGTCACGCACCTCGAATGCCTGTTTCTGCCGGTTGTAGTAGGCCATCGTCCGGCCGTCCGGGGTGATCGCCAACGGGCCGGTGTCCACCGCGGAGTCTCCGTTCGCCTGAACCACGTCGTAGGTCCTGCCGTCCTGGGTGACGACCCGCCAGCCGCCCTTGCAGTCCGGCGTCGCCGCTCCTCCGGCACACGACCCCAGGTACGCGTAACGGACCTGGGCCACGCCCCGATCCGGCAGCGGTACGGACTTGATCTCCCACCAGTACGGTTCCGCCTGGGAGGCGGCGATGATCGGGCTCTCCCGGAACCGCGGCAAGGGCGACAGGGAGGTTCCCACCCCGACGCCCAGCAGGGCCACCGTCACCGTGGCGGTCGCGGTGAGCGCCACGGTGATCCGCCGTCTGCGTCTGTGCCGGGTGATGGCGCGGTCGGCCAGATCCATGGCCGGGACCTCGTCGGCGATCTCGGCGAGCACGTCGTGCAGCCGGGTCATCGGGTCACCTCCTGGGGGGCGGCGTCGGAGAACAGTCCGGCCAGTTCGGGCGCGAGCGCGCGTAGGCGGCCCAGGGCGTGGTGGGTCTGGCTCTTGACCGTGCCGACCGAGCAGCCGAGCAACTCGGCGGTCTCACGTTCCGTCCGGTCCTCGTAGAAGCGCAGGACGATCACGGCGCGTTGCCGGGCGGTCAACCGCCGGAGGGCCTGGCCGAGGACGATCCGGTTCAGCGTGGCATCGTCATGGGAGCGTCCATGGTCGGGGAGATCGGCGCTCGGAAGATCCCTCCTGATACGGCGCCGCCACGAAAGGTACTCGTTGACCAGTGCTTTTCTCGTGTACGCCTCTGGGTTGCCGTTCAGTCGGAGTTTCGGCCAGTGTCCGGCCACCTTCGCGAGGACGCTCTGCAGCAGGTCCTCAGCGAGATGGGCGTCTCCCGTGAGCAGGTACGCGCTGCGGGCCAGCGATTGCTGACGGGCGCGGACGAACTCACGGAAGCCGTCATAGCGATCCAATGCGGTCTCCTCTCACCCGTAATGAACGCGGATGAGGACCGCCGGGTTGGAACCCCGCTCTCAGGAATGATGTGCGACGGGGTCGGTCTCCTCGGGGGCGAGGCCGGGGATGCCGTCGATGCTCTCGCGGTTGTGCTTGGCCCGGTAGGCACGTCTGCGCTGGACGTCCTTGCGTCCGGTCCACTCGTCCAGCAGCGTCCGGTCCTGGTCGAAGGACATGAAAGGCACCGAGTAGCCACAGGAGTCGGCGATGCGGTCGCACTCGACGACGACGATCGTCCGGACGCCCGGGTGCGGGCCGAAGTTCCGGATCAGCTCGGGGAAGTCGGGGTCGCCCGGGACGACGACCCGGCCGGTGCCGTACAGGCGGACGATGTTGGGCGACCCGGAGAAGGCGCAGAACATGATCGTGATGCGGCCGTTCTGGCGGAGGTGGGAGATGGTCTCCACACCACTGCCGTCCAGGTCGAGGTAGGCGACGGTGGTGTCGCCGAGGACGGCGAAGGTGTCGGCGTATCCCTTGGGGGAGACGTTGACGTGTCCGCCCTGTTCGGGGGCGGTGGCGACGAAGTAGACCGGCTGCGTCTCGATGAACGCGCGCAGCCGATCGTCGATCCTGTCATGAATTTTCCCCATAAAAGGGAAGATAGCGAGTGGCTATTCTCCAGGCACTCGCCGGTTCCGCGAATCCCGCCGGGGCTTGAAGGAGCCCGGCTCACGAGCGACACCGGCCTCGGCGTTCACCGTCCGCTTCACCGCGTCGGCACCCTGCACCGGAGTTCTCCTTCACGGAGGAATGCGCTCGGTATCCTGATCCCGCTCCACGGTAAAAACTCATCCTGGAAGCCTGTGTCGCAGGGAGGACGGACATGGTGGAGCGGATCTGGCTCGACGTCCCCTACGGTCAGAAAGACGAGGCCAAGGCGCTCGGAGCGCGATGGGACCCGCAGGCACGCCGTTGGTACGCCCCTCGCCACGGCATGGCCGCCCTCGACCGATGGACGGCCATGCCTCCGGTGCCGGACCTGCTGCCGGGGGAGGACCGTTCATGGGGAACGGGACTGTTCGCCGATCTCGTGCCTTCCTCGTGCTGGTTCACGAACGTCCGGACCTGCGTCAGCGAGAAGGACTGGGAACGACTCCGCCGGATGATCACCGAGCGCGCCGGACGGCGCTGCGAGGCGTGCGGCCGCGGGGAGGACCGCGGTGCACGCCGCTACCTCGAAGCCCATGAACGATGGGCCTACGACGACGCCACCCTGACGCAGCACCTTCGCCGGCTGATCTGCCTCTGCAGCGACTGCCACACGGCCACGCACTTCGGGCTGGCCACCGTTCGCGGTGTGGACGCACAGGCCCTGGCCCACCTCTGTACGGTGACCGGCATGACCTCCGTCCAGGCCCGGCGTCATGTCGATGAGGCGTTCGAGCTCTGGCGGCACCGTTCGCGTTTCACCTGGAAACTCGACCTGGGCGTTCTGACGAACGCGGGAGTGACACTCGCCCGGCCCCCGAGGCCGAGGCGCGCGATCAAGCCGCCCAGGAGGGACTGCGAGCGGCGCGAGCGACCGACGCGGAGACGGGCCGATGGCGCCGCGCCCTCTGACGGCGCGTGCCCTCCCGCTCGGTGGGCGTGGAGCGGGAGAGTGGGCTCTGTAAGGCGTGTGCCTTCTCCCTCGGCGGGCGGGAAGCGGGAGGGTGGACTCTGTCAGGTGCGCTGCCCGCATGCCCTGGGTGCGTCCGGTGCGCCCTCCCGGGAGCGCAAGGCCCTGACGCCGAAGATCAGGGCCTTGGTTCCCCGGGCGTCAACGGTAGTTCGTGAACTGCAGGGCGATCTCCAGGTCCTTGCCCTTGAGCAGAGCGATGACCTCCTGCAGCTCGTCCCGCTTCTTGGAGCTCACCCGCAGCTCCTCGCCCTGGATCTGGGCCTTGACGCCCTTGGGACCCTCATCCCGGATGATCTTCGAGATCTTCTTGGCGTGCTCCTGGTCGATGCCCTCCTTGAGGTTGACCATGAGCCGGTACTCCTTGCCCGAGAGCTTGGGCTCACCGGCGTCCAGCACCTTGAGGGAGAGCCCGCGCTTGATCAGCTTGTCCTTGAAGACGTCGAGGACGGCGTTGGCCCGCTCCTCGCTGTTGGCCCGGATCTCGACGGCCTTCTGCCCGCCCGCCCAGGCGATGCTCGCGCCGGTGCCCTTGAAGTCGAACCGGTGCCCGACCTCCTTGACCGTCTGGTTCAGCGCGTTGTCGGCCTCCTGGTGGTCGATCTTGCTGACGATGTCGAAACTGCTGTCGGCCATGCCTTGGCTGTCCTCTCTAAGTCTCCCGCCGACACTAGCGCTTTCACCGGTCGGCACACATCGAACGTCACCGTCAACACCCCGACGAAGGTGACAGTGATCGTCCTTCCGTCGCGGTCGGCCCGCCCCCGCGGAATCCCGTGCGGCAGAGCCTCGTACGGCGAGGCCTCCGCATCCGGGATCCCCGTGGCGGTGGGACCCCCGCATGACGGGGCGTCCGTACAGGGGCCCGGATCCCCCGCGTGGCGAGCCCGTACGGGCCGGATCCCGCCGATGTCACGTCACACCCCGAAGTCCGCTATTCTTTCTCATGTCGCCGCCTGGAGCGGATGACGCGGCAGGTTGCCCGAGTGGTCAAAGGGAGCGGTCTGTAAAACCGTCGGCTCAGCCTACGCAGGTTCAAGTCCTGCACCTGCCACCAGCCAAACTGGCAGCTCAGAGCCCCGTGAGGGGCTCTTTTGCTTTTCGGGGCCATGCAGCCGAACGCAGCCAGAAGCAGCCGCATGCCACCGCTCGCGGGATATACGCGGGATGGATCATGGGGCGTTTTCCCAGGTCGCACCGGACGCCGCGGGACACCCACGGGATAGAACCCCGGGAACGCCGAAGGGGCTCCGGGAACGTTTCCCAGAGCCCCACGGCAGAGGTGATCTTCACGCGGCCAGCGCGTCATCGATCCTCCGGTTGACCGTCTCCTCCTGGCCGTCGATGCACTTGGCGTAGACGCAGAGCCCGAACGCCGCCCGAGCGTGCGGCGTGGGCGCCGGCTTCGGCCGGCGGCGGGACTCAGGGCCGCCCACCGCACCGCCCGCGCGCCGTACCCGACCATCGGCCACCGCACCGGGGCCGCGCCGCCGCCTCCCTACTTGAGAGCCATCCCTGACGTTCGACGCCGCTGCTGCCACCACGGCCAATCGGGCGAGGCATGCGGATCTGGCGACGTCCGGGCGAGGAACCGCCTGTCGGCAGGAAGGATCAAGGCGTACAGATACGGCCTGGCCCAGCGCGGCAAGGCGATGAGCGCCTGTTCGAGCCGCTGGCGTGGCGCGTCTCCGCAGCACTCAGGACACATGCACCCGGGACCGATCCGGTCGACGCTGCCAGGAACGACCGCCTGCATCCAGGCCAGCAGTGCCCCAGCTACCGTGCCCGGCCGCATCCGAGTGTGCTCCAGCGCGGTCACCGCAGCCATGGGCCGACGTCCGAGGCCGGGAACCTGATGGATCGAAGCTCTGTGGGTTGCGCACACCGATCCTCGTGAGCGCACCTCCGAAGGGCGCCTACGCGGCATGGCCCTTTCTGATCAACGTCATGAGCCGATGATCGCACCTCGGGGAGAGAAGCTCCAGACCCGGCCCGTAAGGCCATCGCCCTCACGATCGCCCGGCGGTGGCCGATCTCCGGACAGCGCCGGGGGCGATCGACGGGCCGGGGTTTCGTCCTTCAACCCCGGCCCACCGCATTACATAGAGACGGCCGTTGACCAGCTAATGTAGCCCGACCCGGATGAGCCGTACCCGCTACGCACCGAGCCGCTGGCGTATGTACCGGTGATCGGGAGGCCCGAACTCCAGACCGTTCTCGTCGAGGGCGTTGTAGATCGTCATCCGGCCGTTCGGAAAGGCGAAGCTGACAGCCACCATCCCCTGGGCCATGTCCTTCCCCGCCCACTCGAGAAGCTCCACGGCCCGCAGCCGCTGCCCCTTCAAAGCGGCCAGTTCGCCGGGCGCACCGTCTCGCCATACCAGCCGGAACTCCTCGCCCCAGTCCACCGGCTGAGCCGGATCCACGGTGTTCCACGTGATTGAGACCTCGTCGAACTTCGTATGAACGATCTCGACCTGTTCGCCCTCGAAGTCCAGCAAGACCAGACCGTCGGCGAACCACACGTCATCGTCGAGATCCCACACCAGCAGGGCCCGGGTCATCCTCCGGCCTTCCAGCATGGCCAGCCTCCGACCATGAGTGGCAGTGATAGCCGAACGCCCCCTCAGCCACACCGGGCTGTAACCAGAGACCCCGAAACCGCACATCCGGTGATGATCCCAGACAACGACGCCAGGAGGCCACGCCCTTATGAATGACCTCCTCCGCTGTCACCGGTGAGAACAGACCCGGGTTGCGTCCACGGAGGTGGTGTATGAGTTTCCCCAGCTAGCAGGCGTGGCGCC